>JBFKTM010000189.1:0-6224 GCA_041636295.1 Oleiphilaceae bacterium | reverse complement strand
GGGATTCCACCTATGATAGTCGGTTTGTTTATGGTGTCATTACCACCGGTGTCTATTGTTTGCCATCTTGTACTTCCCGCCCGGCCCGACCTGAACACTTGCGGTTTTTCTCCACAATTTCAGCGGCAACCGCAGCTGGCTTCAGACCATGTAAACGATGCCAACCGCGAGGTGATGCGACGCTTGTTAAGCGTGTAGAAGCGGTTGCCCGATTTATAGAGTCGCATGCGGAGGAGCGTCTGACGCTGGGTGATTTGGCAAAGCAGATGAATCTCTCCCCCTCGTATTTCCAAAAAGTTTTTAAAGCCACGTTGGGCGTATCTCCCAAAACATTTCAGGATGCTGTACGCATGAATCGGCTTAAGGGTGAATTGAGAGAAGGGAAGGGAGTTACGGATGCAATCTTGGCGGCAGGTTTTGGGTCTATGAGTCGAGTATACGGAGAGTCGGTGCGAGAGCTGGGCATGACACCAAAAGCCTATCGATTTGGCGGTGCTGGTGAAGCGATTGCTTACGCTTACAAAGAATCAACGCTCGGCCCAATGTTAATGGCGGCAACAGAGCAAGGCGTGTGTTTCGTACAGTTTGGCGAAAATAAGGAGCAACTGCTTAACCTGTTAAACAGTGAGTTCCCGAAAGCGACCATACATGAGTCATCGGCGCAGAATGCTGAAGCGTTGAACGCCTGGATTGCGGCGCTTGACTCCCATATTAGTTGTGGCGCGCCACGTCCCGAGTTGCCACTTGATCTGCGAG
The DNA here is from genome assembly GCA_041636295.1 of Oleiphilaceae bacterium. GTDB lineage: Bacteria > Pseudomonadota > Gammaproteobacteria > Pseudomonadales > Oleiphilaceae > Alkalimarinus. The sequence continues at coordinate 5,468 of JBFKTM010000189.1, read as the reverse complement.
GTACAGCTTTTCAAGTGAAAGTGTGGCGTTTTCTTTTAAGCGTGAAAGAAGGTGAGGTGATCAGTTACCGTGAGTTAGCCGCAAACATCGAAAAACCAAAAGCAATCAGAGCGGCGGCGTCAGCCTGTGCAGCCAATAAAGTGGGGGTGCTAGTGCCTTGTCATCGAGTGTTAAGAGGAGATGGTTCTCTTGGCGGCTATCGTTGGGGAGTGGAAAGAAAGCGGGCGCTCCTGGATATGGAACGATCCCGCAATTCAACTAAGGTGTAAAAAAAAGACCCTTAGTGTAGTCGTTATCACTATCAAAAGGCTTTGGGTGCAAAGCCGGTTACTTCGGAAATACCAATTTCACGTCCAAGGGCTGTTAATGGGTGCACAACCACCAGGCCCCTTACTGATTTTTTCAACTTGCCCATGTCAGACTGTTCAGCTTTGGTGAGCGCACGATTAAAAGGTAAAGCTTGTATTTTTGCGCCTTTATCGCTGATTTGTCGGTTTTGAGTTCCTTTCATATCGGCGATAAGCTTGGTTATGGTGGCGATTTCCCGCTGGGCTTGAGTAACGATTTCCTGATCGTAGCGCTTTTCAGCCGCAGCAAGTTTACGGCGACACTTATCCAGTTTGACATTGAGCTGTTGAAGCTCTTGCTTTAAATTCATGTGGTTACCTAGGTTAATACGCTAAAATCACAGGTTAAATCTGACCTTTCGGGGCAGTTTCTTCGATGCGGCTATGTGGCCATTATAACAGCAAGTTAATGCCGCCAGTTACCCCTATCTATGGTGCTCTGCTTTCACTGTCTCTCGCTCTGTTGAATATGCCACAAGCGGGCATAGTGACCATTCTGGGCCAACAACTCTTTGTGGGTACCTTGTTCGGCAATTTGCCCGTGGCTTAGCAGAATAATCTTGTCGGCATCAACAATGGTTGAAAGTCTATGGGCTATCACCAGACTGGTATAGCCTTCAGACACCTCTTTGATTGCCTCCAGAATGGCCTGCTCGGATTGGCTGTCGAGGGACGACGTCGCCTCGTCAAAGACCAGAATAGGGGGGTGCTTAAGAATGGTTCTGGCGATTGCTACCCGTTGTTTCTCGCCCCCCGATAGTTTAAGACCACGCTCGCCGACGGTGGTTTGAACGCCCTTGGGCAGCTCGGCAATAAAGTGGTCAAGGTGGGCCAGGCTGATTGCGTTTAATACCTCTTCATCACTGGCGGTGACCCGCCCGTATCGCACATTCTCTAAAATCGTGTCATTAAACAGTACAGTATCCTGAGGCACTATTCCGATTGAACGCCGCAACGAGTGTTGTGTGACATCACGAATATCCTTACCGTTAAGCAATATCGAGCCACTGGTACAATCGTAAAAACGAAATAGCAGCTTAACCAAGGTAGATTTACCCGAGCCACTTTCACCGACCAGTGCGACCTTCTCACCCTCCTTAACGGAAAAACTGATGTCTTTAATAATGGACCGATCAGGATGATAGTGGAACGACACATTCTTAAATTCGATTTCGCCATTAGCTAGTGTAAGCGTTTCGGCGTTGGGCGCATCAATGACTTTGGGTTGTTTCTTCAGGAGATCAAACATCTGTTCAATATTGGCCAGGGAGCCTTTGATCTCACGATAGACAAAACCGAGAAAGTTAAGGGGGATGAATATCTGCATCATAAATGCGTTAATCAATACAAAGTCACCAATCGTCATTGCTCCGTTGGCGACCCTGACGGCGGCGAGAGCCAGCATACTGGTGGTGGCCGCTGCAATAATGAATGCCTGGCCGCCATTGAGTGCAAACATGGTTAACCTGTTTTTACGTTTCGCTTGTTCCCAGCTGGCGAGGTTTTCGTCATATCGCACTGACTCGTAATTTTCGTTGGTGAAGTATTTAACAGTTTCGTAGTTGAGCAGGCTGTCTATCGCACGGGAATTAGAGGCCGAGTCGGCTACGTTCACTTCTCGAACATAGCGGGTACGCCAGTCTGTCGCGACTACGGAATAAGCAACGTAAGCGACGACCGAGAGTAGCGTGATCAGGGCAAAGGTCAGGCCATAATTGTAAAAAAGCAAACCAACCACCACCAGAACTTCAAACAGAGTGGGGAAAATATTGAACACCAGAAAACGCATCAGCATATTGATGCCGGTTGTTCCACGCTCGATGTCCCGTGATAACCCACCCGTACGGCGGTTTAGATGAAAATCGAGATCCAGATTGTGAAGATGCTTAAACGTCTGTAGCCCTATTCGGCGGATAGTCCGTTCGGTAACACGTCCAAATAGCGTATCGCGAATCTCGTTAAACACGACGTTCATGAATCGGGCCAAGCCGTATGCTGCGACTAATCCGAGTGGCGCGATGATAACTGCGGTTGAACTATCAACCTGTTGATCGAGCGTATCAACGATATGTTTCAGGAAAAAAGGAATAACTATACTGGCGAGCTTTGCCAATATGAGGCAACCAATGGCAAGGAATACCCGTTGTTTAAACTCAAGAAGGTAGGGTACCAGCATCTTGATGACATGCCATTTCATACCCGTGCCGGGTTCTACCTCATAATTTCGGTGTCGCATTTAGTGGCTGCTCTATATTGGGAGTTTGGTCTTTCCAATGTTGGCTCAAAAAAATCGCCGCTATTATGCCCGCTTTTCACTTCAAAATCACAGCTACCTCCGGGTTATAGGTGTCGTCACTCACTTTGCTGACGGGTTCAGATCATTGATCATTTAATCTGGACTAGCTGATCACTGAGGTCATCTTCACTATTCAACAATATGACCAGATTTACTCTACGGTTAATACTTCGATTCAACTTGTTGTCGTTGGGTTTGAGAGGGCGGGTGTCTGCATAGCTGACCGCGCTGACGTGTTTTTTCGGTATGCCTTGCGACACTAGATAGTGCAATACGCTACTGGCCCTTGCTGCGGCGAGCTCCCAGTTTGAAGGGTAGAGCACGGTATTAATAGGTTCATCATCGGTATGGCCTTCGACGATAATGGGTTGGTTGAGCTTTTTTAAAACTGGCACCAGCTGTTGAATAGCGAATTTTCCTTCGCGTTTAATAATGGCTTTAGATGAGTCAAAAAGAAGGCTATCGCCGAGCCTGACGTTGATACGTTTACTATTGCTGTCAATTGTCAAACGGTGGTCTGAAATCAGTTGTTCCAGTTGATTGAAAAGTTGTTGTTCTTCAATAAAGCGCGGAACTTCAATTGCTTCCGGTGCGCTATGAAGGACCACAGTGGCTTTGTTATCAACGTCAGGTAAGCCGGAAGGCGCAGACCTGACCAGCATTATAACCAACAGTGCCACGATCAAAATAAATACATCAAGATAGCTGAGTAGCCAACCCTCACTCTCTGCATCATGGGGTTGACTCTCATCTAATAATAGAGCGCTAAGTGCCAAAGAATCGTGTTGAATAGCCATCATCACTCCCCGTGAATTATCGAACATTTAATAGCGGTTCTGCCCTTCGAGAGGCAAGCTCATTGCTGATTTCACCTTCTTGAAATGGGTCGAGTGCGTTCATCATGTGTTGGATAAAACCGGGGCTTTTGCGTTGTTCGATCATCAGTATCCCCTCCATCATGATACCCATCCATTCAATAAGATGATCGGCTCGACGCTCAAGTTTAATTGCGAGAGGTTTGAATAGGAGGTTTGCCAGTACCAATCCGTAAAAGGTGGTCACCAGGGCGATGGCCAGGTGGTTGGCGATGCTTGCGTTACTGTGACCATCTATTAAAAACATCATATTTACCAATCCCAGCAGCGTACCGACCATGCCAAAGGCGGGTGCGAACATGGCCATGGAGTGGAAAATTTTGGCGGTTCTATACTCTGAATTGCGTAACTGCTGAATTTTCCAGCTTAGCATTGCGGCAATTTCACTGTTGGGGCGTCGATCAATAACCTGTTGCACACCGGTTTGTAGAAAGCGGTTGTCCAAGTGGGACAGTGTATCTTCAATGGTCCTTAAGTCATTGCGAGACCAAAGCTGGGCGATATTGGTGATGTGTTTGATGGTCTGCTCCTTATTGACCGGTACATCATTGATGAGTAGTTTGACTTTGTTGAATGCCAACGTGATCTCTTTTTTCGAGTAACTAAAGAACAGTGCAGTGAATATCCCCCCCAGAATAATGGCAAGGCCGGGGATATTGATAAACACAGAAGGGCTATCTGCCGAGAGTGAAATAGCGGCAAAAATAACAATGAGTCCGACAATAACGGCCAGTACAGATAAGCGGGGCATAGCGGGCACCTTTGATGTGGATTGATTAAATAATGAACAGCAAGTTGTGTGCCCCGCTTGTACAATTTTGCTCGCCTATGATTAACCCAATGTAAAATAGTAAAAAATGATTTGATCATCGTTGAGCCAATAGTCATGATCGAACCAAAGCGGCAGAATCATTCCGCTCAGTCAGGATGTTTTCGGTGAGTATAGGCGTGTATAAATGAAGAGAACGTTTACATGGTAACGCGACGGGTTTGGCAAACACACAAAGCGGGTGCAATTTCGAGCCTTTCACTCATTGAGCAACCGCTCGGGGTGCTGCCTGATAATAAACTACGTGTGTCTGTTAGGGCGGTTGGGTTAAATTTTGCCGATATATTCGCATTAACGGGGCTTTACTCGGCAACGCCGTCGGGTGCATTTATTCCAGGGTTAGAGTTTTCGGGTGTTATCGAATCGGTTGGTTCTGAGATTAGTAACAGGAACGATGCGCTTAAACCCGGTGATCGGGTAATGGGGGTTATACGGTTTGGCGGTTATGCAACCTCCATCGATATTGAGCCGGCCTATTGCTTTAAACTGCCTGACGATTGGTCGTTTGAAGCGGGTGCCGCGTTTCCGGTTCAGACACTAACCGCATGGTATGCATTACGCCATCTGGGTAGCGTTAATAAAGGTGATAAGGTACTTGTCCAAAGTGCCGCAGGCGGTGTCGGACTGCAAGCAATGGCGCTGTGTCAAAAACTTGAAGCGAAGCCTATCGGTGTCGTTGGCAGTGAACAAAAACGGGTGTTTCTAAAAAACATGGGGTATACCGATATCCTCGTACGTGACGAAACGTTTGAATCGCAACTGGATAACGAACTCGCTGGGACTGGTCTCAACCTGATTCTTGATGGAGTGGGTGGCCAGGTTCAAAAAGCCTGTTTTAACCGCCTTGCTCCCATGGGGCGATTAATAGTATTTGGTGCGGCTGAATTTACACCGGGTAAAAATCGCCCCAATTATCTTAAGGCGCTGTGGCACTATTTGACTCGCCCCAAGTACGATGTACTTGCAATGATTAGCGACAACCGTTCGGTGATGGCGTTTAACTTAATCTGGTTGTGGAGTGAGGTAGAGCGCATGGGGCAGCTCGTTAAGGAGCTGGATGGGTTATCGTTGCCGGAACCTTATATTGGCCGGTCGTTTTCTTTTGATGATGCTTTACTGGC
>JBFKTM010000188.1:0-6290 GCA_041636295.1 Oleiphilaceae bacterium | reverse complement strand
CCGCGTCGGGTAATAGCAGGCGTACCAATACGCAAGCCGCTCGTTACAAATGGCGAACGAGGATCATTAGGAACGGCATTTTTATTCACGGTGATATTGGCACGGCCTAAAGCGGCATCGGCATCTTTACCGGTAATATCTTTGCTAATCAGATCAACCAGGAACAAGTGATCATCAGTCCCCTTGGATACGATATCGATACCACGTTCGATAAAGACCGCCACCATCGCCTTCGCATTATCTGCCACTTGCTGTTGATAAGTTTTAAACTCATCCGACATTGCTTCTTTAAAGCAAACTGCTTTAGCTGCAATGACGTGCATTAATGGACCACCCTGACTTTCAGGAAATACTGCAAAGTTTAATTTCTTTTCAAGCTCTTCATTGGCTTTGGCAAGAATCAAGCCTCCACGAGGACCACCCAGCGTTTTGTGGGTCGTAGTGGTGGTTACGTCAGCAATGTTAACAGGGCTTGGGTAGACGCCTGCGGCAACCAAACCGGCAATGTGCGCCATATCTACAAACAGGTAGGCACCCACTTCATCGGCGATGTCGCGAAAACGCTGCCAGTCCACAACACGTGAGTATGCGGAGAAACCAGCAACAATCATCTTAGGCTTGTGTTCACGAGCCAACTCTGCAACCTGCTCATAATCGATCTCGCCCGTTTCAGCATTCAAACCATACTGAACTGCGTTATAAATTCGGCCTGAAAAGCTGACTGATGCTCCGTGAGTCAAGTGCCCACCATGGGCCAGACTCATACCCAAGATAGTATCACCTGGCTGACAAAGCGCCATATAAACAGCAGCATTAGCCTGAGAACCTGAGTGAGGCTGAACATTGGCGTAGTCAGCACCAAACAGTGCCTTTGCACGATCAATGGCTAACTGCTCAATAACATCCACATGCTCACAACCACCATAGTAACGTTTGCCTGGGTAGCCTTCTGCATACTTGTTAGTAAGTACAGTACCCTGCGCTTCCATTACTCGAGGGCTGGTGTAGTTTTCTGAAGCAATCAGCTCAATGTGTTCTTCCTGACGCTTGGCCTCCGCTTCAATTGCAGACCAAACCTCATCATCAAACCCAGCAATAGTCATATCACGAGTAAACATCAGTTGCCTCTACCCTTCTCTTCTCAGTGAATAGGCCACGCGAACACGCGAGACCAAATAAAAAGGCGATATTTTAAACTAATCTTCCGCATACATCACTAAGCAGGCAATGTTTTATTGTATGTTGATTGCCATTCAGCCAATTATCCGCTAATTTTTGCGTCTACTTTCACGACTGGCCATTCGCCAGGTCGTTGCATAGAAATTAACAGACTCAACTTAGACGACAGGTTCCAATTCCATGGCCCAATACGTATATACCATGAACCGCGTGGGAAAAGTGGTTCCCCCAAAGCGAGAAATTCTCAAAGATATCTCACTGTCTTTTTTTCCAGGCGCAAAAATTGGAGTACTTGGCCTCAATGGCGCCGGAAAGTCATCGCTGCTTCGCATAATGGCAGGCGTCGACACCGACTTTCACGGTGAAGCCCGACCCCAGCCTGGCATCAATGTAGGGTATCTGCCTCAAGAGCCGCAACTCGATGAAACCAAAAATGTGCGCGGCAACATTGAAGATGGCGTAAAAGAGGTTAAAGACGCACTGGTTCGTATTGAAGAGGTCTATGCCGCTTACGCAGAACCAGACGCTGACTTTGATGCGCTGGCTACCGAGCAGGCAAAGCTTGAAGCAATTATTCAGGCCTCCGATGGCCACAACCTTGAACGCACCCTGGAAGTGGCTGCCGACGCACTCAGACTCCCCCCGTGGGAAGCCGATGTCAGCAAACTGTCTGGCGGCGAAAAGCGCCGTGTAGCGCTCTGTAAATTACTACTATCCAAACCGGACATGCTGTTACTGGACGAACCCACGAACCATCTGGATGCTGAGAGTGTAGCCTGGTTGGAACGGTTCCTTCACGACTACCCGGGCACCGTTGTTGCGATTACACACGATCGCTACTTTCTCGACAATGTAGCCGGCTGGATTCTAGAGCTGGATCGGGGCCACGGAATCCCCTACGAAGGCAATTACTCTAATTGGCTCGAAGCCAAAGAGAAACGTCTGGAGCAGGAAGAGAAGCAGGAAGCTGCCCGACAACGAGCCATCAAATCCGAATTGGAGTGGGTACACAGCAATCCCAAGGGTCGTCACGCTAAAAGCAAGGCCCGCTTGCAACGTTTTGACGAACTTAATTCGCAGGATTTCCAGAAGCGCAATGAGACGATGGAAATCTACATTCCACCCGGTCCTCGCCTGGGCGATCAGGTGATTGAAGCCAACAATGTAGGTAAAAGCTTCGGCGATAAACTACTCTTCAATGACCTAAGCTTCAGCGTACCCCCAGGCAGCATTGTCGGCGTCATCGGTGGTAATGGTGCCGGTAAGTCAACCCTGTTTAAGATGATTGCAGGAGCAGAAACACCCGATCAAGGCACCTTCAAAATCGGCGAAACAGTATCGGTTGCTTATGTGGACCAGATGCGCGACTTAACGAGCAACAATACCGTCTGGGAGGAGCTGAGCGATGGTCAAGACATTCTGCAGATCGGAAACTATCAGACGCCTTCAAGAGCCTATGTCAGCCGCTTCAATTTCAAAGGCACCGACCAGCAGAAGCGTGTTGGTGACCTCTCCGGTGGTGAGAGAAACCGGCTCCACCTAGCCAAGCTCTTAAAACAGGGCGCCAACGTTTTACTACTCGATGAACCCACCAACGATCTTGACGTAGAAACCCTACGCGCACTGGAAGAGGCCATTCTGGCATTCCCCGGCTGCGCCATTGTGATATCGCACGACCGCTGGTTTCTTGACCGAATCGCCACCCACATTCTAGCCTTCGAGGGTGACAGCGAAGTGGTCTGGTTTGAGGGTAACTTCTCTGACTACGACGAAGACTACAAGAAACGAAAAGGTGAGTCTGCACGCGCCCCACAGCGCATGAAGTACAAAAAGCTCGCCTAAATCAATAGCAATTGGCGGTTCTATAACGATCCGCCAATTGCCCTTCAACGTCGCCGGATAATTAGATGCAAGCTGACCCCAGACCTTGCCAGCAATTCTCAGACAACCCTAGTCATCTTCTTAAAAAAAGCTATAGTTAACTCATTACACACAACAAATTGTCAGGAGGGGCCGTGACCAACGAGCATACAACAAAAGAGAAACGGCACTTTAGCCGCATTTTATTTGATGCAACCTGCACATTGCATCAGGGAGAAGCGCAGTGGCAGACGGAACTTCTCGATATATCCCTTAAAGGCATGCTGGCAAAACAGCCAAATGACTTTGAAGCCAATAGTAGTGCTCCCTTTGAAGCTGTTATTGCCCTTTCAGAAACAGGAGAGTCCATAATCATGTCGCTCAAACTGGTTCACCAGGAAGCGTCACATCTGGGATTCGAGTGTGAATATATTGATATTGACAGCATCACTCACTTGAAACGGTTGGTAGAACTCAATTTGGGAGACCCGGAACTACTCAATAGAGAACTCGGCGCACTAACACTATTCCATCATCAAGCGACCTGAACCCGGTCGCCCAATAGCCTGACGATACCTAAACGATCAGCCGATTACACTTAACGCTTCGGATAGTTTTTGAACGGCAATAACCTCCATTCCTTCAATCGGTTTTTTCGGAGCGTTTGCCTTTGGAACAATCGCCTTTTTAAAGCCATGCTTGGCCGCCTCATGAACCCTTTCCTGCCCACTCGGTACCGGCCTTATTTCACCAGATAGCCCTACCTCTCCAAATATCACCATGTCATGCGGCAAACAGATATTCCTGAAACTAGAGACTACCGCCAGCAAGGCCGCCAAATCAGCACTGGTTTCAGACACGCGCACCCCGCCCACTACGTTAACAAAAACATCCTGATCGCCACAGTGCAGCCCCCCATGACGATGCAACACCGCCAGCAGCATCGCCAACCGGTTTTGGTCCAACCCTATCGCTACACGCTTCGGGTAATTCATCTGACTCTCATCAACCAACGCCTGCAACTCAACCAACAACGGTCGAGTCCCCTCCCAAATCACTGTTACACAGCTACCTGCGTTCTGTTCATCAGATCGATTGAGAAAAATCGCACTGGGGTTGGTCACCTCTTTCAGTCCATTTTCAAGCATCGCAAAAACCCCCAGCTCATTGACTGCACCGAATCGGTTTTTGATGCCTCTTAAGGTACGAAAACGGCTATCTTCCGAGCCTTCCAGCATAATAGAACAGTCAATCATGTGTTCGAGTACTTTTGGCCCTGCAATTGAACCCTCTTTCGTCACATGACCGACTAAAAACAGTACTGTGCCCGTCTGCTTGGCATACCGCGTGAGCATTGCGGCCCCCTCTCTGACCTGGGAGACACTTCCCGGGGCCGACTCGATCCCCTCCATATGCACAACCTGAATACTATCAACAACTAACACTTTCGGTTTTATTTTATCGGCCGCCGCAATAATTGACTCAACATTGGTTTCCGACAACATCTGTAAATTATTAGTCTTGATACCTAAACGAGTAGCCCTCATCGCAACCTGTTGCAGTGACTCCTCCCCAGTCACATACAAGGCGGGTACCGACCCAGCCAGATAGCACATGGCCTGCAACAACAATGTACTTTTGCCTGCTCCGGGGTGCCCCCCGATCAGCACCGCAGACCCCGGTACCAAGCCACCTCCCAGAACCCGATCAAATTCACCAATTCCGGAAGTGAAGCGCTGCTGAGCCTCTAAGTCGATATGATCAAGGGACTGCACCTCCGATAATTTACCGGCATAGCCTTCAAACCTGGCACTCCTCGCAGCAACTGACTTGCCAACCTTAAATTCACTTATCGTATTCCACTGGCCGCACTCCGTACACTGCCCCTGCCATTTGCCAAACTCAGCACCGCAGTCTGTACATACATAAGCTGTTTTTGCTTTTGCCATACTCGCTCTCTATGTCAAACGCTAGATGTTGCACTCAATATCCAGATTCAAAAAAATCGCACCAATATGGATCGATTACCCGCTATGCTTTCTGGTACTCTTTGGCTATCTAACTTAAAAAGAAAAAGATAATAACGATAATTCGAATGATCTCATAGGCAACAAATAACAATCCCCGTTAAAAAACGATTAATATGTTTCAGGAGTTTAAAAAGCCATGAAGTTGGAAACCTTAGCCATTCACGCCGGTTACGAACCCGATCCAACCACCAAAGCAGTAGCCGTTCCCCTGTTCCAAACGACCTCCTATGCGTTTGACAACACGCAACACGGTGCCGACCTGTTTGACCTTAAAGTACAGGGCAATATCTACAGCCGCATAATGAACCCAACTAACGATGTACTTGAGCAACGGCTGGCTCAAATGGAAGGCGGCATTGGTGCGCTCACCATGGCTTCGGGCATGGCAGCCATTACCGCCTCTATTCAGGCAATTGCCGAGGCAGGCGATAACATTATCAGTGTTAGCCAGCTCTATGGCGGCACCTACAACCTGTTTGCTCACACATTTCCCAAACAGGGTATTGAAGTCCGCTTCGCCGATGGCGACAACATTCCCTCTTTTGCCAACCTGATTGATGCCAAGACCAAAGCTATATTCTGCGAGTCTATTGGTAATCCAGCCGGCAACATTGTTGACCTCCGGGCACTGGCTAATCTTGCTCACCAGCATGGCGTCCCGCTAATTGTGGACAATACCGTTGCCACCCCATTTCTTTGCCGCTCGATAGAGAACGGCGCCGATATCGTGGTTCACTCGCTAACCAAATACATTGGCGGTCATGGAACCACCATAGGCGGCATTATTGTTGATTCCGGCAAGTTTCCCTGGGGAGAGCATAAAGAGCGCTTTGCCGTTATGAACCAGCCAGACCCCTCTTACCATGGCGTGGTGTATGCTGAAGCGCTTGGCGAAGCAGCTTATATTGGTCGTTGTCGTGTCGTCCCACTCAGAAATATGGGAGCAGCCCTATCCCCATTCAATGCATTCATGATTATGCAAGGTCTGGAGACATTGGCGTTACGAATGGAGCGACACTGCGAGAATGCCCAAAAAGTTGCGGAATTTTTGAGCCAGCGAGCGGAGGTTGAATGGGTTAATTACGCCGGTCTCGAAACCAGCAAATATAACACTCTGGCAAATGACTACATGAATGGGCAGCCATCCGGCATTTTGTCATTTGGCATAAAAGGGGGGATCGAAGCAGGTGCCAAATTCATAGATGCACTGCAACTGATTGT
>JBFKTM010000187.1:0-6304 GCA_041636295.1 Oleiphilaceae bacterium | reverse complement strand
TTGCCTCGGAATCAGTTTATGCCTATGAGCCCTGGTCTGGTACCTATCGCGGTCGCGGTATTATTGATCGTGCCTATATCTGTGAATATCGTAACAACCTGATTTTCGAACTGAAGGGTATGGAGCACCTGGTGGCGGGTACCCCCGTGGCATTTAACGACCGGCTGCGAATCACCGATGAAGCGCTGGTGGGTCAATTGGACAACGTGCTAACCGCTGCGGCTCTTGTTTACCTGTTTGAGCTGGGTTTTCAGGGCACGACCTTTTTCACGGCTCAAGAGGAAGCTGGCAAGAGCTGGCGTTACCTGCTGGAGTGGTTTCGTCGGTTTGGTGGCTCAACCAACCAGTTAATTGTGGTGGATACCAGCCCCTATCCAAACCTTGAAACTGCGAAACAGCAGAACCTGGTATTACGTAACAAAGACGCCAACGCCAGCTTCAACCAGGAACTGACCAACAAGCTGGTTGAGCTGTGTGAGCAGCAAGGTATTAGTTACCAGTTTAAAGACCAATATGTTGAGACCATGAATGCCCAGCTAATTGCCAAAGGCGAAGAACCCAACTCACTGGGATCAACCGAAATGGGTCGTATCATCTCCTCATCCAATGGATTAGTTGACGGAACCACACTGCAGATACCAACATCCGGATACCATACATTGTCTGAGTCTGCTCCGCTGGAGTCGGTCAGTGCTTTTATTGAAATCACCTCCATGCTGGCAGGCTTAGGTGCGGCCAGTGAATAACCCTAGATACCTCACTGCCCCCAAGGGTAACCGGATTAACCTGACTCTATGAAAAATGTCATATTAGCGCTAACACGCATTGTTCAAGATGTCGCCTTGGTTGAATCACCCACTGATCAGGTCACGCTGATTGTAGACTCGATCAGCCAGGTGATTGGTGTGGACGTTTGCAGCTTGTACCGAATCAACCAAGACAACGAGATGGTGCTGTTGGCCAGTCATGGCCTGGATTCGATAGAGAATGTCAAACTACCTGCTGGCAAAGGATTGGTCGGTCTGGTGGCTCAAAGTCGACATGCTATTAATATTGCCGACGCAGCCAGCCACCCGGATTATTTCTATATTGAGCAGACCCACGAAGAGCAGTTTCGTAGTTTTTGTGGCGTTCCTCTGGTGCACTTTGGCGACGTGATCGGGGTACTGGTCGTCCAAAGCAAACAGGCGCAACCACTGAGCGATGAAAACGAAGCCTTTCTGGTGACACTGGCCTCTCAGCTTGCCCTGATTGTGGCGAATATACCCAACACAGGTAAACCCGCGTCATCAATCAATCTCCGGTCAGAAGGCATCAAAGGCGCGCCGGGTATCGGCATCGGCACAGCACAACTATGCGACAGCGGTAACCTGAACGATGTGCCAGACCAAGCCTGTGACGACCCGGTAGCTGAAATCAAGCAATGGCATGATCTGCTCGCTTCGGTAAAACGTGACATTAAGGCAGAACAGGCCGCTTTAGGGTCTGAGTTATCCGACAGTGTCTCCGGCATTTTTGACGCCTATCAGATGCTGCTGTCTGATCAGGCGCTGATCGATAGAGTGGAAGCTGAAATCAATGCAGGACACTGGCTACCCAGTGCATTGCGGTTCAGTATCTCCTATTTTGCAGAGTTATTTCGTGCCATGGAAGACCCCTACCTCAAGGCGAGGCATGAGGATATTCAGCACCTTGGCAATAAACTGTTTAATGCCTGGCAAGGGGATCACCCCAACCAGTTAGAGTGCCTTCCAACAGGCCCCATTATACTGGTTGGCACACAAGTCAGCGTTTCAGATATCGCTGCCGTTCCCACATCGCAGCTGGCCGGAATCGTCTGCTTTGAAGGCGCAAGACTCTCTCATACGGCAATAGTAGCCAATGCTATTGGCATACCCACGGTAATGGGGGTCGGCATACTCAAGGGGCTGCAATCCGGCGAGCAACTAATTGTCGATGGCAACGAAGGGCAGGTGATCACCCACCCCAGCAAGGCGGTGCTTGCGGAGTTCAAACAGTTAGTCAGTAAAGAGCAATCTTTCCTTCACCAGCTAGATAGCTTGCGTGACCAGCCCGCCATCACCAAAGATGGTACCAGGGTTCGGCTAATGACCAATACCGGTTTGCTGGCCGACATATCACCCGGACTTAAAAGTGGTGCGGAAGGCATCGGCCTGTATCGCACAGAAATTCCGTTTATTGTTCGTGACAGCTTCCCCACGGAAGAGGAACAGGTACAGGTCTACCGCAAAGTCTTTGCCGCCTACCAGAACAAGCCGGTTTATATGCGAACCCTGGATATTGGTGGCGACAAGCAGCTGCCCTACTTTCCAATCATGTCCGAAGAGAACCCGGCTCTTGGCTGGCGGGGCATTCGCTTTACGTTGGACAACATACAGCTGTTGATGACTCAGGTGCGCGCCATGATTCGAGCGGCCGACGGCAAGAGCAATCTTCATATTTTATTGCCGATGGTCAGCTCAACTAACGAGCTTGATGTTTTCACCCAACTGCTCGATGACGCCTGCAATCAATTACAAAGCGAAGGTTTCACACTGGACAGGCCGAAAGTCGGCATTATGGTCGAAGTACCGGCGGCCATTTCACAGCTGCCTTTTTGGCGAAACAAAATCGATTTTGTCTCCATTGGGTCAAACGATCTGAGCCAATATCTATTGGCGATGGATCGCAATAATGCTCAGGTAGCCGGCGCATACGACCACGTTCACCCTGCCGTGCTGCATGAAATTTACCGCATTGTAACCATAGCGAATCAGCACAGCCTTTCTCTCAGCCTGTGTGGTGAAATGGCCTCAGACCCTGTCGCGGTTATGCTTTTGTTGGGCATGGGCATTCGCTCCCTCAGCATGAGTTCAGCCACGCTGCCGCGAATAAAATGGTTAATCCGGTCACTCGATACGGTCGAGGCAAAAACCTTCTTGGAACAGGCATTGTCTATTGATAACGTGGAAACGATTCGCCAATTGGGAAATGAAACCCTATGCAGCTTAGGGTTAAGTGAGTTGATTAACTAACGGGGCAGTCAAAAGACCGTCTCCAATCTTAAGCCAATAACATGAGTACCCTATGTTAACCTTGGATATGCTGTTTGACATTGCGCCATACGACTGGCCGGCTATAGGTACAGCCATTTTCTGTGGTGCAATTATTGGCCTCGAACGGCAATTGCGAGGCAAACCGGTGGGTATTCGCACATCGGCGCTCATCACTCTGGGAACCTATTTGTTCCTATCCACTGCCTTTATGTTGGAGGGAAATAATGTAGACCCCTCTCGCGTAGTGGGTCAGGTGATTACCGGTATCGGTTTTCTGGGCGCAGGGGTCATGCTG
Organism: Oleiphilaceae bacterium; assembly: GCA_041636295.1. Lineage (GTDB taxonomy): Bacteria > Pseudomonadota > Gammaproteobacteria > Pseudomonadales > Oleiphilaceae > Alkalimarinus. Next base: position 2,953 of record JBFKTM010000187.1, on the reverse strand, counting down.
GCGAAAGAAGGGGTCGTTGTAGGCGTCACGTCTGCCGCTTCCATCTGGGTATTGGCCGCCTTGGGTGTAATTATCTCAACCGGGCACTTACTGCCCGCCATAAAGCTGGCCCTACTGGTAGTCATCATACTCTACGGTGTCGACCTGCTCGAAGAGCACACCAAAGCTTTCAGCCGAGGCGTACATGCCAAAGTCAGGGATTTTTCCACCAGCCGGAAAAGAGATTCGGGGCAATAGCACTTGGTGTAAGAACTCAACTCCAAAGTTGTGTGGCGTGGTTATGTAGCGGATTGGTTTTAAGAGGAGATGTCATCGTTATAAGAGACCTGTGAGATTTATACTCACAGGTCCCGTTTTATTGGTAAATCAAGACACTAATTTTAGTCTAGAATGTTAATGCCGCCATCTTGATTAATGGCTCGAACGGCTTCTACTGTGAGCGATCCTTTACCGACTAAACCTGTTGCTTTGGCACTGCCTGATCCGGCTGTTGCGGAAGAAGAAATGACGGCTTCAACCGATATGGTATGATCACCAGAAGAGAGGTTCGGTGCGACAAAGTTGAAATGATGTGCCGACATAGTACGCTGAATCAACTCGATTTCCTCATCACTCACAATACAGTCATCTTCGATAGTAATGGTCAGTGAGTCATCCACAATGCCATCTCCGTTTTGATCGGTACTGAAGGTACAGGACTCAATTACACCGCCCAATACGGCACTCAGTTCTTGCTGGCGTTGATTGAAGGTGATGGTGCCTGGCTCAGCTGGAACACCATCAATGTAAACCGTCACGTCGATGCCTGCCATTGCATTGGCAGAATCGCTGCTGCCATTTTTACCTTTTACTTGAGTTTGAGTATACAAACCGGTTTCGAGAGATACTCCAATTAACAATTCTTTCTGATTGGAGGTATGGATCATAGTCTCCATGATCGTGGCTGAACTATCACTGCTTTCATTCATTAATGAAGTTTTACTGAGAGTGGTGGAAAACTTGGAACCTTGGACTGCAAAAGCAGAAGTTGAAATTACACTAAATGCCAAAGCTGGAACTACGATACGAGAAAACTTCATAATACTTACCTATTTATTTATATGACTCAAATTGCCGATCTCCTCTTTGATTAGTTTTTATTTCCTTGTTGTGTAGGAGTGATATTAAAGGGTTCTCTTAAGGGGATCAGTTAACATCATCACGCCAGAAGTGCGCAGCTGGTCATATTTTGATCAATTATTTTGCAATGTTTTACATTTTAAATGCAGGAAAATGAAATAGCCGCCTTATCGTGAATTCGAGTCTACATGAGATAGGACAAAATAAAACAATATTATCAATGCGTTATAGAAGACCCCCACACACCTAATCGGTTTAAATCCTTATCAAACATATCAACCAGCAGCAACTCTCCCTCTTTATCGACTCGGAATTGCCCAAAACGGGCCGGTTCATAATATTTTGCGTGGCCTTCCTGAAAGAAAAAGGCATTGGTCGCCAGTTTCACATCACCGTTCCGCACCCGGTAGCGCAACCGAACCTCATTTTCTGACAATACCGCACCACGATACAGTCGCTGAAAAGTCGCAATGCGCTGCTGATCGAGACGTATCACTAAGTGGCCGTCGGTGGCATCCAACTCACTTGCTTTAGGTTGTGTTGTCAAAGAGCATCGGACACGACATCAGGGAGCGAGGGTCGATAGGCACAAGAGTTACCCTATTTCCAATCATGTCCGTAGAAAACCCGGCTCTTGGCTGGCGAGGCATTCGCTTTACGCTGGACAACATACAGCTGTGATGACCCAAATGCACACCATGATCCGGCCGGCTGACAGCAAGAATAATCGTCATATTCTATTGCCGATGATCAGCTCAACCAACGAATTTGATGTTTTCTCCCAGTTGCTTGATAACTCTTGCAATCAACTACAAAACGAAGGTTTCAAACTGAACCATGGTAACCTTGGATCTGCAGGTAAGTTATGGCAACTAATTTAGTTTAGATAATAAGGTTAACATCGCTGAGAAGCTTTTCGATACTCTGTCTGCTATCAAATACTAACAATACGATAATCTTTTCTCGCTCGGTATCAACTCGATAAATAACGATATTATGCTTATCTACTATCAGCTGACGATACCCTGCAACCCCCAAATCCAAAAGACGATCGCATACTGGCCCGACATAAGGATCGCCGAGTAGCTTTTCTTCAATACCCTTTCGGATCGCTACTTTTGTTTTAATTGCTAGCTTTTCAGAATACTTTCTCGTTAGAAAATGGCAAAGTCTTCTCAGAGTGACCTTAAATACAGGAGTAAAAATTAGTTGATATGACATTATTATTTAATCTATATCGAAAGCATCATTTATAGATAACTCTTCTTTAACTGCGCTTTTCTCAGCTAGATTGACGAGTTTAAGCAAAGCTATTGATTCCTGCTGGTATTGATAATCTTCAAAACTCTGAACCACATATTTTGCTTTACCATTTTGAGTCACTAACAAAGGCTCATCCACGTTAAGCTTGTTAGCATTCTCTTTCACAAAAGTAACTGTTTCAGTCTGCATGTAAACACCTATATTCAGTCTGTATAAAGTCTGATTGTAGCATGACCTGTTCAAGGGCACTAATGTGGTATTCAGGATTACTTAGCTAGTCTGATAAAGTAGCATTTATAGAAGATAAGTTATGGGAAAGTGTTATCTATAAAAACGACTGCCAAAGTAAGATGCCACACCTCTTTCAAGGCTGATTTTCACCCGACTCATCCGCTCCTAGCGCTTTTAAGTCCTTATCAAACATACCAACCAGCAGCAACTCCCCCTCTTCATCAACTCGGAACTGCCCAAAACGGGCCGGTTCATAATATTTTGCGTGGCCTTCCTGAAAGAAAAAGGCATTGGTCGCCAGTTTCACATCACCGTTCCGCACCCGGTAGCGCAACCGCAC
>JBFKTM010000186.1:0-6317 GCA_041636295.1 Oleiphilaceae bacterium | reverse complement strand
GCACGGCCTGGATATTGATTTGCTTACCCGAGGAGCCGGATTTGGATATTTAGGTTCTACTATTACCTCGCTGATATACGCCTCTTTCACCTTTATATTCTTTGCGATTGAAGCGGCTATTCTTGCCTCTGCATTAAATGCGTTATTAGGTGTTCCGCTTGCTATCGGATATTTTCTATGTGCAGTGGCGGTGATTCCTATTGTTATGAAAGGCATTACCACAATCAGTCGCTTTCAAGTCGGTACACAAACCTTGTGGTTGGTACTTCAGATAGCAGCCATAGTAACGGTAGTCTTTTATGAGTTTGAACGATTAGAGGGCTGGACGGCCTATTCCCCCGAGGCATCCCCGATGGCTAATGAGTTCAACTGGCTGTTGTTTGGTGCGGCGTCGTCTGTGTTTTTTGCATTGGTGGCTCAAATCGGTGAGCAGGTAGATTATTTGCGATTTTTACCACCGAAAACTGAAAAGAACAAACGTCAGTGGTGGTTTTGGCTCATTATCGCAGGGCCCGGGTGGGTTTTTATGGGGCTCATTAAAATGTTGTTCGGCTCTTTTATTGCCTATCTTGCGATTACAGAAGGTGCCAACTACCTCACTGCGACGGACCCCACTTATATGTATGAACGGGTGTTTAGCTATCTAACCCAGTCCCCGACAACTGCGTTGGTATTAGCGGCGGTCATGGTGATTATTTCACAGATGAAGATAAATGTGACCAATGCCTACGCCGGCTCAATTGCCTGGTCCAACTTTTTTTCAAGAGCAACCCATAGCCACCCTGGGCGGGTTGTTTGGTTAGTGTTTAATGTCACGATTGCCTTGATTCTGATGGAACTCGGAATTCATGAAGCGCTTGAAGGCATTCTGGGGATTTTCGCCATTGTGGCGGTGAGCTGGTTAGGCTCACTATCGGCTGATCTGCTAATTAACAAACCTCTCGGTTTAAGCCCTTCGTTTGTGGAGTTTAAGCGGAGTCATCTGTATGACATCAATCCGGTCGGCACCGGCTCGATGGTCTTAGCGACGACTGTCGGAATGCTGTGCTATCTGGGGGTATTTGGTGAACTGATTCGTAACCTCAGCCACTTTGCCAGTCTGTTGGTCTGTTTTCTGGCGGTGCCGGGTATTGCCTGGGCGACTAAAGGAAAATACTACTTAGCCAGGCAGTCGCCAGAGCTGATTACGATGTTAGATGCCGAAAAAAATGTAAAGGTGGAAAGCTATCCGCGATCTACAGCGCATCAATCACTTACCTGTGGTATTTGCGAAAACACCTTTGAGCTGGAAGATATGAGTTATTGTGGTGTTTATGCCCAACCCATTTGTTCGCTTTGCTGTTCACTGGATGTCCGCTGTTTGGATAGTTGTAAACCCCATGCACGCTTGTCACGCCAGTTGGCCAATTTTTTACGTCGGTTTATATCGGGTAATGCCGTGAGTATCGTCAACTCCAGATTAGGGCGTTTTATGGGCTTATTGCTCATGACCAATTTGATCAGTGCAGCCCTCCTGGCTTTGGTTTATGAGCAAATGATGCCATCTGTGCCTGCAGAGCAGCAGGTGTTGCAACAGAGCCTGTTTACCCTGTTTTTTATTTTTTTGATCGTTACGGGGGTTATTTCCTGGTTATATCTATTAGCCCATGAGAGTCGGGTTATTGCGCAAATGGAGTCAAACCGACAAACTCGAAAACTGATGCGTGAAATCGACGCTCACCAACAGACGGATATGGAGCTGCAACAAGCTAAAGAGCAGGCTGAAAAGGCGAATGATGCCAAGAGTCGATACCTCTCCGGTATCAGCCATGAGCTGCGAACGCCTCTGCAGTCTATTTTGGGTTACGCGCAGCTTCTTTCCGATAAATCTGAATTAACCGAGTCGCAAACCCGTGGCTTGAACATTATCCACCGAAGTGGCCAGCATTTGGCTGATCTAATTGAAGGGTTGTTGGATATCTCAAAAATTGAAGCCGGGCGGCTAGACTTATATCGCAACCGTGTGCAGCTTCCCGAGTTGCTAGAACAGCTTGCGAACATGTTTAAAATGCAGGCAAAGAATAAGGGGATTCAATTCAGTTTTGTTGTAAATGGCCGTTTACCTAACGTTGTTGTAACTGATGAAAAGCGCCTTCGGCAAATTTTGATTAACCTGCTTTCCAATGCCGTTAAATATACTCAAGAAGGTAGCGTGGAAATGATTGTCAGTTACCGTTCTCAAGTCGCTGAATTTACCATTAAAGATACCGGGCCTGGCATTGATGACGAGCATCTTTCACGAATTTTTGATCCCTTTGAGCGAGTACGAAATATACAGACACCGAATGTGCAGGGCACTGGCCTGGGTTTGACTATTGTAAAGCTGCTAACGGAAATTATGGGGGGCGAGTTGCAAGTAGAGTCCAATGTCGGAGAGGGGAGTTGTTTTAAAGTAAGTTTGATGTTGCCATGGGTTAACGCTAAAGAAAAAGAGGAGTCGGTTAAGGCTAAGATTGTGGGTTATGAAGGCTATCAACGAACCATTTGTTTAGTGGATGATGACCCGGTACTTAGGGGGTTTTTATCAGATTTGTTAATACCACTGGGATTTACCACATTAGAGGCGTTTGATGCGGATTCCTGTTTAAGTCTAATTAATAACGCCAAACCTGACTTATTCCTGGTGGATGTATCCATGCCGGGCAAGAGTGGGCTCGAATTAGCAAAAGAGATACGCGCACGAGGATTTCAGGTACCGATTCTGATGCTGTCGGCCAATGCGCAGCTGCCTGACTCCAAAACACGCGAAGAAGCCGATTATAGTGACTATTTAATCAAGCCGATTGCTAATAGTGCATTGCTGGAAAAAATCGCTGAACATTTGGAGTTAAACTGGATCACACAGAGCCCCAATATTGACTCAACGACTGACGTTGCTAATGAGATGACGCCCCTGAGCCGTTCCGCCAACGTTGTAATACCTGATCATGCCTTGGTGAGAGAACTTAAGGCTTATGCTGAAATGGGGTATCGTAAAGGCGTAATACAAACCTTGGCGCAGGTATCGGAAGCCGAAATTCTCGATGCGGAGCTATTTAATTATCTGGAATCACTCAGCCAGAACTTTCAATTTGAACAACTTGCTGCTTGTCTGGAGCCTGCATAGCTATGGATACTATAACGCAAACCGATATTGTGCTTGTTGTTGATGATTCGCCCGATGCATTAAGCCTGATCAATGATGCTCTCGAAGTCGAGGGACTCGATGTGTTGGTCGCGCTTGAGGGCCGACAAGCGTTAACCATCGCGAAACGGATCCGTCCGGATGTCATTCTGTTGGATGCGGTGATGCCCGTGATGGACGGATTTGAAACCTGTATGCAGCTCAAGATGAATGCAGAGCTTGCCGATATTCCTGTTATTTTCATGACGGGGCTTTCCGATACAGATGATATTGTGCGAGGTTTGGATGTGGGCGGAGTCGACTATCTGGTTAAACCGATTAACCCTGCCGAACTGATCGCAAGAATGAAAGTACATTTAAAAAACGCCAGGCTCACCAAAAGCGCACAATCTGCATTAGATAGTACCGGGCAGCACCTATTCACGGCGACGGGTGTTGGGGAAGTCCGTTGGGCCACTCCGCAAACCTATGCACTTTTTGCCAAGGCCAAGATTAATGTCCATGATGTGGGAAGCCTGTTTTCTTCTCAGTTAGCAAGTTGGTTATCCAATAATCGCGCAGTGGATGATGTGTTAACCATTGAGGAATTGGATTACCCATTATCGGTTCGTTTTGTGGGTCAGAATAGTAATGGAGACTGGTTAATCAAATTAATAGACGGACAGCGACTTACCGAGGCCGCCTTGCTCAGAAATAAGTTGGGCTTAACGGAGCGCGAATCAGAAGTTCTGTTTTGGATTGCCAATGGCAAAACAAACCGTGAAGCCGCCGAAATACTCTCGATGAGTCCACGTACTGTGAATAAACATCTTGAAGTGATTTTTCCTAAACTGGGTGTTGAAAACAGAACCGCCGCCGCAGGGGTAGCACTACGGTTACTGTCAAGTGATCAATAAAGGATTACTCTCAAGTGGTTAATAAACGGTTTTATGGGGCTTGGTGGACGCATAAGTTATTCCTCTAAGCTTGTAGCGCAGGGAACCAATGGCATCGCAATGCTACTGTCACGGCATGTCAGGGAAATGAGTAGTCGCTGTAGCCATGACAGCTTACGCTTTTGTTTGCGTCTGAATTCTGGTGGTTCTTTCACAAGACCGCCGTTACGTTTGGCGAATTCACCATATCGTTTGAGCGGTGTGTGACTGTGAATGAGTGCTTCGACCTGCTCTGGGTTGGTTTCGGCACCGATAAACTGTAGTGCTCTCGTGAGTTCTTGTCGTGGGTTGGATCTTAGCCGCTCATAGCTCATTCTCAGTACGCGACCGTTAGGACAATGGCGCAGTGCCGACAAGCCTCTCCGTTGATAGCTATTGACCAAGCGGATAGCGGACACTACATTGCTGGGGGCCCAAGCCTGCCCCCAGCTGTTGCCAGCGGCTAACAGGGATTCAATAACGTCGTACTTGTTGCGTTGCAGATAGATAAAACGGGAGGAGGGTATTAAACGGGCGATCTGATCGACATGGACTAAATGGTCCGGTGTCTTTTCGATAAAAATGGTATTGTTATTGAACTCGTCGGTCTGCGATAGCGTGTGATAGACCAGCTGACTTAACCCATGTTCAAATTGTTGTTGAGTTAAATAGGCGGGTAGACCGATCCCCTCTCGGCCATCATCGAACTGTAAATTTTCTTGCCAACGCTGCAGCAGTGGACCGATGTAGTGATTAAATAGGTGAGACTCCTGAGCGCTCCCCACGGCCGTGTGGGCGGCCAGCATCGACTGCAGCCACGTGGTACCACTGCGGGGAATGCCAACCAGAAAAATCAACTGCTTTCCTGAAAGTAGAAAGGGATCTGCCGAACTCATGCAAGGTGTCATAGTGTGTTTTCCTGAATAGGGTTTACGTTTGCGTGATTTAGCTGGCTTTTGCCAAAGACCGTTCGATAGGCTGAATGCAGAAACAGCGGAACCACCATTAGATGGGCGATTAGCACTGACCAGGCAACGCCAGTGATACCCCAGTTAAGCCCGAAGATTAGTGCGATGACAACGGTAATCGTAAGTGTGAGATTCCATTTCAATTCAGATAGTGGGTGATCGGCAGCCCTCAATAGTTGGGACGCGATCTCAGCAAACATCCGCGGGAGAGCAGAGAGACATAGAATAATGAGTAATGGTACTACCCCCAGCGAGGCCCAGTGCTCTCCAAAGACTAGCGGAACATAATGTTCGGCCAGGCTGGTTTGCACTAATACCAGTAATCCTATAAGGATAAAGGCGACTTTTAGTCCGCTATGGTAGCGCTGTTGAAGCGAGTTCTTATTCTGATTGGCTGCGCACAAATGTGGCAGCAATGAGGCGCTGATTGCGCTGGTCAAACCCTGAGAGATGCCCAGTCCGGCGTTGTAAGCAAAGAAGTAGAGCCCTAATACATCCAGACCGAGGAAATACCCTACCAGTAGGTAGTCAACATTATTACGGATCACCGTTAGTACATCAATCGCCAGTACATTCCGAGAATATTTTATAATCCCATGAGCCCCCTGCAACACCCAGTGCTGAGTGGGACGCCATGGGCAGTGTCGGTGATGAATCGATATCCAGACAGGTGTTGCTATGACTTTCGGAAGAACCAGAGACCAGATTCCAAAGCCCGCCAATACGAATGCTATTACCATTATCGATTCAAGTAGTGTTTGCATGGCATCGATCTGCGCGACAACTTTCATCTTTCCTTGGCGTATATTGAGTCCAGCTTGAATCATTGCCACGGGGAGCTGTAGATAGATCAATCCCAAAACACAGATAGGGAGCAGTAACTCGCGGTTGTGATAGTTGGTTGCAACTCCCCAGGCAACGCTACATTGTGCTAGGAATAACGAAACGGCGAGCAGCCAGTTGAGTGTGTAGGTGGTTGCACAAAGTCTATCTAGTCGCGATGCCGGTGCCTGAATAAGTCTGGTTTGGGTAGAGCGTCGCAGCACCACAAACAGCAACTCGTGAACACTAAAGATCACGGCAATCATGCCATACTCTTCAGGGAGTAAGACGCGTGCAACGATGATGGTTGTCGCCAAACGGAACACCCGATTGATGACCTGGGCGATAGTCAGCCAGCCGATATTTTGAATAAAATGGTTTCCCGCCCATGTTTTAAGGGAACGTAGTGATCGCTGTACTGTTGGCATAACCTGCTGCATGAATGGACTC
>JBFKTM010000185.1:0-6360 GCA_041636295.1 Oleiphilaceae bacterium | reverse complement strand
GATCTCGCCGCCGTCCATAAAGATCACCCGATCAGCTACGGTTTTCGCAAAGCCCATTTCATGGGTGACACATATCATGGTCATACCACTTTCGGCCAGTTCAACCATCACATCCAACACCTCTTTAATCATTTCCGGATCCAACGCCGAAGTTGGCTCATCAAACAGCATGACCTGCGGATTCATGCAGAGACTTCGAGCAATGGCCACTCGCTGCTGTTGTCCACCCGATAACTGGCCGGGATATTTGTCAGCCTGTTCAGGAATTTTAACCCGCTCCAGGTATTGCATTGCGATCTTCTCGGCCTCTTTTTGTGGTGTCTTTCTCACCCAAATAGGCGCTAAGGTGCAATTCTGTAGAACAGTCAAATGTGGGAAGAGGTTGAAGTGCTGAAACACCATGCCAACTTCCCGGCGAACATTTTCAATGTCTTTGAGGTCGTTGGTCAACGGAATACCACCAACAATAATGTCGCCACGCTGATGCTCTTCCAACCGGTTGATACAACGAATCATGGTTGACTTTCCAGAGCCCGACGGACCACACACTACGATGCGTTCGCCTTTGGTCACCGTTAGATTGATGTCTTTTAATACATGGAACTCGCCATACCACTTATTGACGTTTTTTAAATCTATCATGACGTCATTACTGCCCGCCACAACATGACTTTCTGTCTTCTCACTCATAATACTCTCCAGTCAATCAAGCCTCAGCCTGACGACGCTACTTGTGTCCAGTGTGCAGTTTCTTTTCCAGGCGCAGGCTGTATCGAGACATACTGAAACAGAAAACCCAGAATACAAAAGCCACAAATACTTAGCCTTCAACGGAAAACCCCAACCAGGCGGGGTCAGCCAATGCCGACTGCACAATGGCCAGTAAATCAAATAATCCGATAATAAGTACCAGACTGGTATCTTTAAACAAGGCAATAAACGTGTTAACGATACCTGGTATCATCAGTTTCAGTGCCTGCGGCAGAATGATCAACCCCATTGACTTCCAGTAACTCAAGCCTAGTGCCTCAGCCGCTTCATACTGCCCCTTTGGGATAGCCTGCAGGCCACCACGCACGACCTCTGCCATATAGGCGGCCTGAAACATGGTAATCCCGATCAGTGCACGCATCAGCTTATCAGTCTCGGCCCCCGCCGACATAAACAGTGGTAACATGACCGATGCCATAAACAGCACCGTAATCAGTGGCACACCACGCCAGAATTCAATATAGACGATACTGATACTGCGAATAATCGGCATATGGGAGCGACGCCCCAGCGCCAGTAGTACACCCAACGGCAGCGACGCAACAATCCCCACCAGGGCCAGCACCAGCGTCAGCATCAACCCACCCCATTGATGGGTATCAACCGTTTCAAGCCCCCAGGAACCACCGTGTAGCAAGTAATAGGCAACAACCGGAAAGCCAATCAAGGCCCATATTGCGATCCAGTTCTTTTTAGGCACACGATCTACAGCCAGTGCCAATAAGGTGGCCGCTAACAGAAAGAAAACAACATTCACCCGCCAGTGCAGCGCTTCTGGATAAAAACCGTAAATAAACTGGTTTAATCTGACGGAGATAAAAGTCCAACACGCCCCCTCACTAGTGCAAGCGTCTCGGCTTTCGCCCCCCCAATCAGCATTGATAAATGCCCAGTCAACCGCCCAGTAAATCAGATTAAAAGCAATATAGGCTCCCACCAGAGTGAGTAGTGCATTTAAGGGGGAAGAGAACAGGTTCTGCCTCATCCACCCAACAACGCCCACCATATTACTCGGGGCCGGCAAACTGGGTTTCGGTGTGTGTATAGCCATGTCCGCCTCCTATCGCTCAACCAACGCAACGCGTTTGTTGTACCAGTTCATGATGAACGACGTGGTCAGACTCAGGAATAGATAAACTGACATTGTCATGAAAATAATCTCTATGGCCTGCCCGGTTTGATTGAGAGTGGTTCCGGCAAACACCGAGACCAGATCAGGATAACCAATCGCCGTAGCCAGTGATGAATTCTTTGTTAAGTTAAGATATTGATTGGTCAAGGGAGGGATAATGACTCGCATGGCCTGCGGGATAACCACTTTGCGCAGTCTCAACCCGAACGGTAATCCCAACGCAGACGCCGCTTCGGTTTGCCCTTTGGGAACGGCCTCAATACCCGATCGAACGACTTCCGCGATAAACGCAGCCGTGTAGATGGTCAACGCCGTTAACAAGGCCATAAACTCAGGAATAATGGTCATGCCACCACGAAAGTTGAACCCCTTCAACGCCGGATACTCCCACGATAATGGAGAACCCATCAGGAAAAACACCACCGTCGGTAGCCCGACTAATAACAGAATCGAGGGAACAAACAGCGGAAAGGTCAGCCCGGTTTCCCGTTGTCGTTTGCGCTCAAAGTGGACTAACCCGACGACAACTACGATAGCAGCGACAAAAGCGCCGACCACCCAGCCGAATCCATCAGCAAACTGTGGTGATGGTAGATAGAGTCCCCGTATATTCAAAAAGACCGAATCATTAAGATTGAGACTCTGCTTAGGCGAAGGCAAGGTACGCAACACCGCAAAGTACCAGAAAAATATCTGCAACAGCAGCGGGATATTTCTGAACGTTTCAATATAAATTGTTGCGAGCTTAGAGATCAGCCAGTTATGGGACAGTCGGGCCACCCCAACAATGAATCCCAGAATGGTTGCCAATATAATCCCGATAAAAGAGACCAGCACCGTGTTTAATAAGCCAACCAGAAAGGTTTTTCCGAATGTGCTTTGTTCGCTATATTCAACTAACGATTGAATGATGCCAAACCCGGCGGTCTTATCCAAAAAACCGAAACCGGTAGTAATCCCTCGCTGCTCCATATTGGTGAGGGCATTATTGACGATATAGTAGAAAAATCCTGCAACCGCTAATACGGCCAGAATTTGAAATAGAACGGCTCTTTTTTCTGGATCATTCCAGAATTTAACCCTTTTTTCAGGGGCTTGCTGACTGTTCGCCACCCGGACTCTCCCCATTAACTTCTTAAGCCATTAAAACTCTGCACACTTAAGGAATCTCTGCACAATGCCACTCCCGCGCAAGCGCAAAAATGTATTCAATCAGAGGTTCCATAATCTACTTCCCAGGAAGATTGATTAAGTACCATCGTTTACAACAACAGATCTTTTTAAGCCATAGTAAAAGCCACCCCGCAGGTGGCTTTTACACAAATGGAGAAATTAACGCACTGGTGGCGCGTACATAATGCCACCCTGATTCCACAGCGCATTAATACCCCGTGCAATATTCAGTGGCGAACCTGTACCCACATTCCGCTCAAACATCTCACCGTAGTTACCCACCTGTTTGATGATGTTATAAGCCCAGTCATCAGAGAGACCCAGATTTTTACCCAAGCCACCATCCGTTCCCAACAAACGACCAACACTCGGATTGGTTGATTTTTTCATGTCATCAACATTGGCAGAGGTTATACCCATCTCTTCTGCATTAATCGCAGCAAAGAGGGACCACTTAACAATGTTGAACCAGGCATCATCACCTTGGCGAACCACGGGGCCAAGTGGCTCCTTCGAAATAACTTCAGGCAACACCATTGCTTTTGAGGGATTAGCCAATTTGATGCGCAACGCATAGAGTTGCGATTGGTCCGAAGTCAGCACATCGCAACGTCCGGTTTCAAACCCTTTGACCGTCTGATCAGAGGTGTCAAATACCACCGCCTGGTACTTCATACCATTAATACGGAAGTAGTCAGCAAGATTCAGCTCGGTCGTGGTGCCGGATTGAATACAGACAGCGGCACCATCCAACTCTTTAGCGCTGCTTACACCCAGATCTTTACTGATAAGAAAACCTTGCCCGTCATAATAGTTAACACCGGCGAAGTTCAGTCCAAGGGAGGTATCACGGGTCTGTGTCCAGGTCGTATTACGAGGCAGTATGTCAATTTCACCGGATTGTAGTGCGGTAAAACGCTCTTTAGCGGTAAGAGGAACATACTTAACTTTCGACTGATCCCCAAGCACAGCTGCGGCGACAGAACGACAGACATCAACATCCAACCCTTGCCAGTTACCTTTCGCATCAGGATTGGAAAACCCTGGAAGTCCGGTACTCACACCACATTGAATGAAACCTTTCTTTTGTACCACCTCCAGTGTTCCGTCCGCGTGCACTGCACCCGTAACAGCAATTAAACCCACTGCCGCCACTGCGGAGAGACATTTCTTAAAGCTCATAGACAAACCCCTTTTACTTTTTATTTGTAGTTCGTTATTTAAGATATCGTTAACTCTTTATTGTTTTATAACTTCATTAGACTAGCACAATGTAATACGGTTTGTGTCTGGGTTCTAGATGAATAACCAAAAAGTATAAGAACCCTACGTTTATGTAACGGACTGCCTATTACCCCAAACCGGCAACCGACTTGAGGATTTGTAAAGGCCCATCTTGTCGAATTTTATCCAGATCGGCCTGATTTTTAACAAATAAACTACCAGCAAACGCCAGGCTGTTCACCGAGATCCCGTCGTAACATTCGACGTGACGGGGAACCATGAGCATCCACTGATTCGTTAGCAATAAGTTATAGGCTCGTGAACATTCGTCCTCTGCAGTCACATCAATACCCAACTCCGCCAGCATCTTTCGATAGATCGGCTCTAAAACCTCTGCACTCAACGCCCCTGAAAATTTGTGTAGTGGTGCTATCACATGATCAAAGGGTAACGCCGCACTCACGCAACATTCATCATCATGAACCAGATTCAAGAAAGCGACCTCAATGGGAAACTGCATGCCACCCGCTCCGCTCCAGCCCTCAACCAACGGGGCAGGAACCCACTGTAAATGCTTGTGTGGCTGGCTGGCGCCCGCCGTTGTACCACCATTGTAAAACGCAACTCCCTCGCGCACTGAAAGGCAGAAACACATAGCCTCAAAATCGCTAACATTTAACACTGAATCTTGTGATTGGTACTCACGGGTGACCATTAACAGGTGATTATCCACCACATTAAACTTATTGAGCACAACACTATGGGTCTCAGAGAGATATCCAACAAACAACTCAGGATCAGGAGGGAGAAACGGATTTGACGATAGCTCAGGCGTAGTAGCGGCCTCACGATGCTTACGCTCTATGTTTTCCGCGACGCGAACAATAAAATCGAACTGGTGATCATTCACCCTGACCCACTGCGTCGGAATGCTGAATAGTGCGCCAGAAGCCTTCCCACGACGGGCCACCTGTTGCACCCGTTCCCATAGCTGTTCTTGCTCAATGATGCCGCTCATAGCGCCCCTCCAACAAAAACGTTTCCCATCAGCGGATAGGCACCCACTGCCAGACGTCAATACTTTGCGTTTACACGAGTATCTTCGATAGCCGCCCAATCAACCTTATCGTGCTCGCCAAGCGCATCACTTTCAGGCAAAGTCGCCAAATAGGTCATTTGAATAATTTTGGCATCATTACTGGCTCGGTGCCGCCTCACGTTGAGTTCAGACACCACTTGTTTGCGGGTGTCGGACCATGCCTTCATCTGCTGTTCGGAAAGCAATTTGGCCAATGCATCAAGCTGAAACCGCTGAGGCACTTCTGCATACTCAAATAACATACCTAACCAGCTCAGATCATTCCCCCAGGCATCAGAATAGACCGTCAGCCCCCGAAGATGCTGATTCAACCAGTGAGCAACTTCATCAATTGGCTTACCATGCTTGTATAGTACTTCACGGGTAATACCGTGCAGGGCTTCCGAATTTTCATTCCAATGATCCCAGGTGGGTTCAGGTTTGATTAAGGTACACTCGGTAGCCCCATCTGGCATCACAAAACCGACTTCAATGGGATAACTGCCCCGGCCGAACCCGGAAGCTTCCACGTCAATCACGATAGGAACCAACGGCTCTTTAACTGCTGCACACATTGATCAACCTCTGATTATTATTGTTATCCAACTCATATCTACTTTATCAGTATAGACGCTAAATCCGTCAGTTTGGGTTACCTAACGCACAAAAAAGCCCACGCGAGGTGGGCCTATTGATTCAAAACACTTACCAGGTAATTAAGAAAAGTTTTCCCGCATCTAAAAGAAGTGTATTAAAGGAGAAACAATGGTTTTCGAAGTAAAACTCTAGCCAATCAAAAACCGCTCACAGATTTTCACGAACAGTTCAGGCTTTTCAGCATGCAGCCAATGGCCGGTTTCGGGGATCAATTTCATTGATGTTTTAGGGAAGAGATTAAGCACATGCTCACGGTGCTTCTGCTGTACGTAATCAGAGCGACCACCGACAATAAACAGCACTTCACCGTCATATGAGCCAGAGG
>JBFKTM010000184.1:0-6382 GCA_041636295.1 Oleiphilaceae bacterium | reverse complement strand
TGAAGCTGGCGAAGCTCTGCGGTTTGATGAGCTATCTATTCGGGCAGGTTATCGTGGCATTATCAATGTGATGCGGCATCTTGGCCTGTTAAGTAAAAGACGATCAAAACACCCACCGGTGGAACCCTTCGTTGCGCGGCAAAGCGGCTGGGTCAGGGCGACCGATAGTGGCTTTGTCGTTCATAAAAGAGAGCTGGGCGACCATGTAGACAAGGGCGACCTGCTCGCCACCATTAAAGACCCGTATGGACAAATACTTGATAGCGTTGTCAGTAACGCCGAGGGTATTATTATTGGTAAGCAAAACATACCCTTGGCCCAGGAAGGTGAGGCGATGTATCACATAGCGTACTTTAAAAAGCCCGATGTGGTCTTCGAGAACCTGGAAATCATGACAGACAACCTGATTCCAGAAGAGGCCAGGTAAGCGTTAGAAGCTCAATAAATTGTAGGTAAAAATAAACAATGAAAAAAATTGATAACAAGCTATTAGTCGGCTCACTTGAGACCTGCGACCTTCCCAATCTAAAGATCACAGAGCTTCATATGCGTGTTGATACCGGTGCCCAAACCTCCTCACTTCACGTAGATAATATTGAGGAGTTTGAAAAGAACGACGAGCTTTGGGTTCGCTTTGACATTCACCCTGATATTCATAATGTTCAGACAATCGTCCGGCGTGAGGCCAGAGTTAAAGGTCAACGCCATATTAAAAGCTCCAACGCCACCCGGCAAAAACGTTGCGTTATCGATACCCTGATCCGTCTAGGGGATCAAGAGTGGATTATCGAGTTAACCTTAACGGATCGCTCTGAAATGTCCTATCTTATGCTACTCGGTCGCCAGGCCATGAACGGTCGCCTGATTGTTGACCCAGAGTATGATTATTTATTGAAATCCTAGCCTCGCGATTTAACTCCAGATACGCGTTAGTAACACGCTAATAGACGATATCGAACGATGACGCGTCAACTTTGAATAGACATCGATAAATGTGCACGCTATGGTTAGAAACAGTTAAATTTAATTATTCATAGCGGTTTTCAAAACGGCTATGATTCGTTCCTATTTGCATGTTGCTAACCATAGACTATGACTCGCTCTTTACTGACCCTCACCCTATCAACACTGCTCGCGACCACCGCGACACACCTCAGCGCAAGAGAGTTTCCCTGGAGCAGCCAAAGCGACATTATCGGTGAACAGAGGGTGGTCACCGCTAAATATGAAGATACGCTGTCGGATATTGGGGAGTCCAACAATATTGGCTATAACGAGATCGTCCATGCCAACCCTGAAATCGACTCGTGGCTACCCGGTGAAGGCAGTCGGGTGGTCATTCCTTCAGAGTATATTCTACCTAGCATTCGCGAAGGGATTGTCATCAATCTGCGTGAGTTCCGCCTGTACTATTTTCCCAAAAACGGCGGAAAGGTAATTACCTATCCGGTGGGTGTTGGTGCTGAAGAGACCCCCTCACCGGTTATTGAAACTCAGGTGAAGCTTAAGATTAAGAAACCTAGCTGGTACCCACCTCAATCAATCAGAGATGCATATTTAAAGGAAAACGGCAAAGAGATGGATTGGATGTTCCCACCGGGGCCCAATAATCCGCTCGGCCCCTATGCCATCCAACTTGATATACCCGGCTACTTTCTTCATGGCACCAATAAATCATTTGGTATTGGCACCAAGGTCAGCCACGGCTGTATACGTTTATACAATCAGGATATTTCTGAACTGGTCTATCAGGTTCCCAAAAAAACACCGGTACGTTTTATTAAAGAACCCATCAAGCTGGGCATGAAGGGGAATGAGCTGTTTGTTGAGCTTCACCCCGACAAAAGCGACAACATCAGTAACAAAAAGATGGTGCAGCTGATTATCCATAAAGTCATTCAACTGGAAAAACAGCGCGGCCCGATTAATCTCGACATTTACGCCATCGAAAATGCCATTGAGAAACCGCTGGGCATTCCACAACGTATCGGTCTTCGACAAACAGATAGCAAAGATCAGGCAAATAAAAAGGCCGACGTTATTGCCGTCAGCCCTTTATCATCGACCAGTCATATTAACTGATATTTGCAGAAAACCGCTTACTTGCTAGCGGCTTTCTTAAGCATACGCTCTGCCTTTTCTGCAGACGCTTCTGCCTTTTTCATCGCTTCCTGGGCCATCATCATTGCTTCTTCTGCCTTGCTGTAGGCCTGATCAGCCCTGGCTTCAGCGCTGGTTGCCTTGCTCATGGCCGCACCCGCTGCCGATTTTGCAGAGTTAGCTGCACTCTGCGCCTGAGACGCGTCCTGTGAAGCCGCACTCAACGTCGCCTGATCTTCCTGTGACAAACTTGCACAACCTGTTGCCAACGCCATTGAGGTGACGGCACCTAACGCTACTAGTTTCTTCAACATGGTCTCACTCCATTTTTTACAATATATACTCAACAGAATCCCCTCGTGGAAGTTGCCTCCGGTATAAACAAAAAGCAGCCCCCAGAATTTATTCTGGTCGTTCCCGACTAAATAATCAGTCTAGTCAGTAATTTAGTAAATTCAAAACACTTTCTTCAATTTTATTTCATCGACTTTGACATTAATGCTTTAAAGAGCCCGATTGAATCATTAGAATCTGCTCTTTTTTTGTTCAAACAGGTCCTATTTCATGCTTGAAAAACTATTCCAGTTGAAAGAACACGGCACGGATGTCAAAACAGAGATAATTGCGGGTTTTACCACATTTCTCACCATGGCCTATATTATTGTGGTCAACCCTGACATCCTATCCGTATCAGGTATGGACTATGGTGCGGTATTTGCGGCAACCTGTATTGCGGCTGCTATCGGCTCATTGATTATGGGGCTGTTTGCCAACTACCCTATCGCTTTGGCACCTGGCATGGGCCTCAATGCCTTCTTCTCATTTGCCGTGGTACAGGGCATGGGACATACCTGGCAAGTGGCACTGGGGGCGGTCTTTCTCTCCGGTCTCATCTTCTTCTTTCTGAGTATTTTCAAAATACGTGAGTGGATCATTAACAGTATTCCGCTGTCGCTACGCTTTGGCATCTCAGCGGGTATTGGCTTCTTTCTGGCTCTGATCGCACTGAAGAACGCCGGCATTGTGGTAGACCACCCCGCTACCTTTGTATCCATCGGTGATATTACCAATACCTCCAGCCTGCTGACCCTCGGTGGTTTCTTTGTAATCTGCGCACTCGCTTACAAACGCGTAACCGGGGCAGTCATGATTGGTATCATTGCCATCACCGCTATCGCACTGTTACTAGGTATGATTGAATACAAAGGGTTCGTATCGGCCCCTCCTAGTTTGGCCCCCACTTTTATGCAAATGGATATCGCCGGCGCACTCAACGTTGGGCTGGTCAGCATCGTTTTCGCCTTCTTGTTTGTAGACCTGTTTGATACCTCGGGCACCTTAATTGGCGCAGCCCACCAGGGTAAGCTTCTGGATAAAGAGGGTAAGCTACCTCGTCTAGGTAAAGCCTTGATGGCCGATAGTGTAGCAACCATGAGCGGAGCCGCGCTCGGCACCTCAACCACCACCAGCTATATTGAGAGTACCGCCGGTATTTCAGCAGGCGGCCGAACCGGTTTAACTGCGGTTGTGGTCGCGGTGTTGTTTCTGCTTTGTCTGTTTTTGTCACCGATCGCGTCGATCGTTCCAGCGTATGCCACCGCTCCAGCGCTGTTATACGTATCTGTGCTGATGGCCAGTGGCTTGTCACATATCGACTGGGAAGACATAACTGAAGCCGCTCCTGCGGCCATCACTGCATTAATGATGCCCCTTACCTTCTCCATTGCCAACGGTATCGCCATTGGTTTTATCGCCTATACTGCGATTAAACTGCTGAGCGGTAAGTTGAATGCCCTGAACATCAGCTTGGTACTAATTTCGGTACTGTTTATTCTCAAGTTCATTTTCCTGGGGGCCTAAAGGAGAGATTACGGTGGAACAAAAACTCAACGAAAGTCTCCGTCTCAGTGAGCAATACTTTAGCGATGTGGTTAAGAAAGCCATTCGAACGGTTCCCGATTGGCCTCAACAAGGGGTGATGTTTCGCGACATCACCACCGCCCTGCAAGATCGCACGGTATTCAGAAAGCTGATAGATGCCTTCATCCATCGCTATCACCACCTTTCTATCGACGCCGTCGCCGGGGTCGATGCCCGGGGCTTTATTATTGGTTCGGTGCTTGCGTATGAGCTAAACGCCAGTTTCGTGCCGATCCGCAAAAAAGGTAAGCTGCCCTTTGACACAGTGTCTGAGAGCTATGAGCTGGAGTACGGTAAAGCTGAGGTCGAGATACACCAAGACGCCTTTAAGAAAGGCGACAAGGTCATTCTGGTGGATGACTTAATCGCAACCGGTGGTACGCTGCTCGCGGCGTCATCGTTGATTGAGCGACTTGGTGCCGAGATAATCGAAGCGGCTGCCATTATCGATCTACCAGATCTGGGCGGTTCAGCCAAGCTGAGAGAAAAAGGCCTGAAGGTTTATAGTGTTTGTCAGTTTGAAGGGGAGTGATTGTTACTCTAGAGCAAGTAACGACTCAAAAGACTCGGTATCGGGACGGCTCATAGACACTAACCACTATGCTTTACAGCTTGATCTGAAGGGGCGCTAAGCCCCTTTGCTTTCTCAATCTTCTTCCAACAGCTTCCCTAACAGCGCATGATAGATATCTTTATCACCAACAAAGCCCGTAATCTGCCCCTGATCAACCACTAACACACCATGCCCGGTGTGATAACGGATCTCCATCACCTCTTTCATAATGGTATTGGCTGGCACTAAGGTGGGGTGCTTCAGTAACGACTCGATAGGCATTTCAGGCAGCCAGTGCTGTAAAATATGCTCTTCTTCGCCATAGCGTACTCGGCAGGTCGACGGCGTCTCACCCAGTTTCAGCCAGTAGTCATGGCGACGGCTCAGCAGATATTCATCATTGGTTTTCGGCAGCTGGTGTAACGGTCGCTGCAGTGAACTTGCCTTGACCACCTCTACCGGATTGGTATGCGCTACAAAGTTACGCACATAGTCATCTGCTGGGTTTAGCACGATATTTTCAGGGGTGTCATGCTGAACAATCTCTCCATCCTTCATGATGGCGATATGGTTGCCCAACTTCAGCGCTTCATCCAGGTCATGGCTCACAAACAGCACGGTTTTATGGAGTTGTTCCTGTAATCGGATAAGCTCATCCTGTAACTGGTTACGAATCAGTGGGTCCAGTGCAGAAAAGGGCTCATCCATTAAAATGATATCGGTCTCCATGGCTAATGCCCGAGAAAGTCCAACCCGTTGTTGCATGCCACCGGAAAGCTCAGAAGGACGTTTTTTGGCCCATTGTGAAAGACCTACCAACTCTAACTGATGCATTACCTTGTCACGGATAACACTACGTTCCAATCCCTTCTGCTCCAGGCCAAACGCCACATTCTGAAACACCGTTAACCAGGGCATCAGTGCAAATTTCTGGAACACCATGGTAATGCGTTCCATCCGCACTTTTCGTTTTTCTGCCTCATCCAGCGCTAAAAAGTTCTGCATGCCCTGGTCGGTTTCAATACGAACTTCGCCTCGGGTAATCGGGTTAAGCCCGTTGGCCGTTCTTAGCAGGCTGGACTTACCTGAGCCCGACAACCCCATTAGCACACAAATCTCACCTTTAGCCACCGATAAACTGGCATTACGAACCGCCGCCGTCAGGCCCGTTTGCTTGAGAATATCTCCTCGGCTCACCCCCTGGTCGAGTAAATCCAAAGCACGTTCCGGTTGCTTACCAAAAACTACATCTACGTTGTCAAACTCAATCATAGGACTATTCAAATAATTTGGTACATTCAATTAATGGTCACTGGTTTTACACAAGCGATCTAGCATAATCGCCACCAGTACAATGGCCAGGCCTGCCTCAAAACCCGTTGCTATATCAACGGTATTTAACGCGCGAACCACCGGTTTACCTAGACCGTCGGCTCCGACTAAAGCCGCAATAACCACCATAGACAGCGATAGCATGATGCATTGAGTGATGCCCGCCCTGATATTAGACATGGCGGCCGGTATCTCGACTTTGACCAACAGGTTCTGGCCCGTGCATCCAAAGGCACGCCCGGCTTCCAACAACTCTTTGGGCACCTCGGAAATCCCCAGGTAGGTGAGTCGAATGGGGGCGGCGATAGCAAATACGATGGTTGAAACCAAACCGGGAACAACCCCTAGCCCGAACAGTGTCAGCGTTGGGATCAAATAAACGAACGTCGGGATGGTCTGCATGAGATCCAAAACGGGCCGAAGAAAGCGGAACAGCATCGGGCGATGGGCGGCCGCAATACCAATCGGCACACCAAT
>JBFKTM010000183.1:0-6383 GCA_041636295.1 Oleiphilaceae bacterium | reverse complement strand
GCTGCCAGTAGCACTTGTTCTACTTCATCCCAGTTCAGCTTCTGACGGTGAATGATTTCAATTCGGCTATCTATCGCATCTTGCAGTGGCGTCGTTGTTAACACGCCGTTCAGCCCATTAAATCCATAGACCCCTTGATCGGTTTTAACGACCGCTTTTAAACGATCGGTATCCAGCCCTGAGAAATAGCTATAAAGTTGGTCATAGTTGAGTACAGCCGCCTCACTAAAGAGCCAGCCAGCGCTAAAATAACCCTGGCCGGTATTCTCTTTGCGGACAAAGCGTTCACCCGCTTTTAACTGAAGTGTGGCTGCGGGAAGCTCGTTATTACTGTCGGTAGAGTGGCTTGTGTTACTGTGCCCCATGTGACTGTGCCTGGCTGCTTGATGAGTCTCGGGAATAGTAATCGCTTCCATTGAGGTTCGTGGCAAGGTTAACCAGTCGGAATTGATCGCCCCCTGTGATACCCAGCCTGTTATCGTTTTGGGGGGGTGATACTCGGCCATTTTGGCGTCAAAAATGGTTTTGTCTTGCTCGCTGCATTGATCCACCTTGTTGGCGATCACAACATCTGCCAGAGCCAGCTGGTCTCTGAAATTTTCGTTTTCCAGATAGCGGGGGAGTGACAGATTTCGCGGATCGACCAGGGTAATGGTTGCCTGAAGGTCCAGCAGGTCGGCATAGTAATCATTGGTTAATGTGTCGATAATCTGTTTGGGGTGCCCAAGCCCCGTTGGCTCTATCAATAACCGGTCAGGTTTGGCCTTGGCGATTAACATATTCAGACCGATTTGCATGGGTAGCCCAGCAACGCAGCACATACAGCCACCGGGTACTTCCCGGACTACTGCACCTTGTTCTTTCATTAAGGTGCCATCGACGCCTACTTCACCAAATTCATTGACTAGCACGGCCCAAACCTCATTATCGGGTTTGTTTGATAACAGGTTGAGAATGGTTGTGGTTTTGCCCACGCCCAAAAATCCGGTAATGATGTTGGTTGGTATTTTTTTCAAAAAAGGACTCCAATGAAAACATATAAGGGTATACTACAAGTGTTATAATATAACACTTTTAAACGCGTGGTAATCGCAGATTAGTGCTATGTGAGTCTCTACGCTACCGCCTAACTGCTGCTATGCTTGTAGTAAGCAGAGCGTAATTGCATCCATGCGGTGGGCAGAGTGGCAATTTTTGAGTGGAAAAGCGAATACGATACCGGTATCCCTGAGATTGATAATCAGCACAAAGTGCTGGTGAGCGTGATCAATGAATTGGATGACCTGTTGGGCGACGACTTTGATCGAGGCGCGGTTGCCCAAGTGTTTGGCAAGTTAAAAGACTATGCCCTCTACCATTTTGCGACTGAAGAGGGGTTGATGGCCCAGTACCATTACAAGGAGCATGATCTACAGGCGCACCTCACACAGCATCGTCAATTCGAAAATGAGATTGAGTCGGTACAGAGCGATTTTGGCAATATCAGTGTTGAAGACTGTGAAGTGGTGCTCTCCTATCTGACCAATTGGTTGATTTATCACATCTGTAAGGTCGACCACCGATTGGCTGATTTTATTCTAGCGCAGCAGCGGTTGTCGGGTAAGAATGCGTTTCAATATACGGCTGTTGAAAGTACTGTTGAAATTCCCTCCAGTGCCATGGCGTATCTCTATCGAGCCAAAAAGCATGTGGTTGCTGCGGATGAGATGCTGGCGCAATTGGAGCAATGTATTGATGAACTCAGTTGTCAGTGTGACACACTGGCTCAGGAGAGCGCTAACAGTCATCTGGTCAGTATTTCCCAAGCGACCTTTTTACGCTGTACCGAAAGTCATAACCTGATTAAATCACTGCAATCAAGCCAACGCCGTTTGAAAACCTTGCTAGACCATTTAGAGCAAAATGATACGTAACGTACGGCTGCACGGGTACTTGATCGCTACAGTGAAACCCATCATGATAACGGCACTCATATCGTCGAGTTTGTAGACTTAAGACCACTTAATACGGGTTATTAAAAAACGCGCCTCTCGACAGCCATCAATACTGAAACAAGGATGCGACAATGAACGGTATTAAAACGCTCATGGTGCTAATCTCCGCCACGCTTTTGCTGGCAGCTTGTAAGACACTGCCTGAAAAAAAGGTTGTTGAGGTTCTGTGCAAAGAGCCGCGCCCCCAGATGTGTACCATGATCTATCAGCCGGTTTGTGGGCTTGATCAGGAACGACAGTTTAAAACCTATTCGAGCGGTTGCAATGCATGTTCTCATAATGAAGTGGTGGGATATAACCCTGATGCCTGTGAGGATGCTATTAAGAAACAGATGCATTAAGCAGGAAGTGATGGCGTCTCATGCAAGTTTTTCTGGATAAATTAAAGTGATGGATAAAGAGCAAATTCGTTTAGCCATTCTGGCACAGCTTCGTGCCGATCTTGATAACGCAGTTCGTGCTGCTAATGCCGCTCACGATGCGGCTACCAATGAAGAGAGCAAGGCTGAGAATAAGTATGATACGCGTGGTCTGGAGGCATCCTATCTGGCAGCGGGGCAATCCCGGCGAGTACAGGAGATAGAGCAAGCCATTACTGACTATGAACAGCTGCCGATAGTTGACTTTAATGATGATTCCACCATTCGACTTTCAGCATTAATCACACTAGAGGATCCTGAAAAAAACCGGCGGCTATTGTTTATAGGCCCTCATGCCGGTGGTTTAAAAGTGGCGATTGATTCGTCGGAGTGTACCGTGGTTACGCCTAAGGCACCCTTGGGGCAGGCTTTAATGGGGCGGTTGGTGGGTGACGAGGTGACGATGAATACGACAGGTAACAGTTGCAGCTATGAGATTATCGCAATTCTCTAGAACTCTCTCATGTTAATGCGACGACTATCATTCACTGTTTAATCCATCCGCTATACTTGTTCTCTATATAGAGCTCCAGATGGTGGACTATACCGATGAAGAAAACCGTGTTGCTTGCTTTGCTGCTGGTGTTTAACTCGATCTCCCATGGAGATGAACTGACCTTTGTTGCGGATGAATGGCCTCCATTCAATGGTGTACCCGGCAGTGATTATGAAGGTTATATGGTAGACGTTGCCAGGGCTGTTTTTGAGCCTCTGGGGCACACCGTAAGCTATTTGGTTATTCCCTGGAATCGGGCAATTATTGATACTCGTGAAGGGCGATATACGGCAATTATTGGTGCATCACGCCCTAATGCGCCTGATTTTATCTATCCTGAGGAAGAGTTGAACCGGAATGTGTTGGTCTTTTATACCCATAAATATTCCGATTGGGTATTTGACGGAATTCAGTCACTAAAATCGGTTCGAATTGCCACGGTTAAAGACTATGATTACCGCGACTGGTTTAGAGCATTTGAGCAAACGAACCCTGAGAATGTTGATATTGCCTTTGGTGACAAACCGCTAATTACCAATATCGTAAAAATGGTTAATGGGCGGGTTGATGTAGTGGTTGATAATCAGCCTGCAATAATCTGGTCTGCCAAGAGCGCAGATCTTTTAGATCAGATCAGGTTCGCCGGAAAAGACACGATAGGCGGTGAATCTTATATTTATCAT
Source organism: Oleiphilaceae bacterium (assembly GCA_041636295.1). Classification (GTDB taxonomy): domain Bacteria; phylum Pseudomonadota; class Gammaproteobacteria; order Pseudomonadales; family Oleiphilaceae; genus Alkalimarinus. Next base: position 2,791 of record JBFKTM010000183.1, on the reverse strand, counting down.
GCCTTCTCTCCAGCCAATCCCAAGTCTCAGGCGTATGCCGATACCCTCTCAAAAGGCATTATTCATCTGCGGGAAAGTGGCGAACTTCAGAAAATACTGGATCGATACAATCTGCCTGACTGGAAATGAAAGGGATTGCCTGAAATTTATCACTAGATCTCGTGCCAACCTCTGAATTGTGAGATAATCCCCGCCTCAAAATTAGTGAGCTCCATGTTAAGGACCGCTACCCCGGTTTATTACTTTCATTCTGGCACTGCCGTAACGGCATCCGGCTATATTTTTCTGGATTAAGAACTTGATATCTACAGCGAACATCACCATGCAATTTGGGGCGAAGCCTCTCTTCGAAAACGTATCTGTTAAATTTGGCGAAGGGAATCGTTATGGTTTGATAGGTGCCAATGGGTGCGGAAAATCAACCTTCATGAAAATCCTGGGGGGAGACCTTGAAGCGACGTCGGGCACCGTCTCAACAGACCCTAACGAACGTATTGGTAAACTCCGCCAGGACCAATTTGCATTTGAAACATTCACTGTCATTGATACGGTCATTATGGGCCACAAAGAGTTGTGGTCGGTCAAGCAAGAGCGTGATCGTATCTACTCTTTGCCTGAGATGAGCGAAGAAGATGGCATCAAGGTTGCCGAGCTGGAAGTCGAGTTTGCCGAGATGGATGGCTACACCGCAGAGTCCAGAGCTGGGGAGCTGTTGTTAGGGGTTGGTATTCCACTAGAACAGCACAACGGTTTGATGAGTGAAGTGGCACCAGGCTGGAAACTGCGAGTACTGTTGGCGCAGGCCCTGTTCTCTGCACCGGATATTATGTTGCTCGATGAGCCAACCAACAACCTGGATATCAACACGATTCGCTGGTTGGAAAATGTGCTGAACGAACGCAACTGCACCATGATTATCATTTCGCACGATCGACACTTTCTAAACAGTGTCTGTACACACATGGCCGACCTGGATTATGGAGAGATACGTGTTTATCCGGGTAACTATGATGAATACATGACGGCCTCCACTCAGGCCCGAGAACGATTGCTCTCTGACAATGCGAAGAAGAAAGCTCAGATCGCTGAGTTGAAGGAGTTCGTGAGCCGCTTCTCGGCCAATGCCTCCAAGGCTAAGCAGGCAACCTCCCGTGCCCGTCAGATTGATAAAATCAAGCTTGATGAAGTGAAACCTTCAAGCCGGGTGAGCCCTTACATCCGATTCGACCAGGAGAAGAAGTTGCACCGCCTGGCACTGGAGTTGGAAGGATTGACGAAAAGCTATGATGCTGAGCCGCTGTTCAGCAACCTTAAGTTAATGGTTGAAGTGGGCGAGCGCATTGCTATTATCGGACCCAATGGTATTGGTAAAACGACGCTGTTGAAGTGTTTGGTTGGTGATACGGCGCTGGATGCCGGTAAGGTTAAGTGGTCAGAAAATGTCAATATTGGCTACTATGCTCAAGACCATGCGTCTGATTTCGAACAGGACAATACCCTGTTTGACTGGATGGGCCAGTGGGGGCAAGAGGGCGATGACGAACAGGTGATTCGTGGTACGCTCGGGCGTTTGCTATTCTCTCAAAACGAGATCAAAAAATCAGTAAAAGTGATTTCCGGTGGAGAGCAGGGGCGTATGCTATTTGGTAAGCTGATGCTCCAGAAACCCAATGTGTTATTGATGGACGAACCGACCAACCACTTGGATATGGAGTCTATCGAATCGTTAAACCTGGCACTGGAAAACTACCCGGGTACGCTGCTGTTTGTCAGCCATGACCGTGAGTTTGTCTCTTCGTTGGCTACCCGAATTATTGAATTGACACCTGATGGAATTGTAGACTTTAATGGTAGTTATGATGACTACCTACGAAGTCAGGGAGTCCAGTAACCGTTTATCCTTAACATCCAGGTGGAGGGGGAAAGTGATGAATATGCTGGAAACGGTTTCGGAGCTTTGCCCCTTGTGCGGCGAACCGATTGAACTTGTGATTGATTGCAGTATTGAAGAGCAGCAGTACGAGGAAGATTGTCAGGTTTGCTGTGCGCCCATGCTCATCAGCGTGTCGGTTGATGAGCAGGGAATACCCGATGTTGTGCTTCAGCCAGAGAATGGTTAGACCGGACAAAGCAGGTAGCCCGGTCGACACAGGGTATTGATACCAATAGGGTTAGCGAATAGTACTTCGTGCAGACCAGTAATCCATGGCCCCTACCAATACCACCAAATGCTCGCCAAGCTCCTCCTGGCTTCTAATCACATAAGCGGCTACGGCTTGAGCGGTATCGTACATTAGATCTTGTTCAACTGGAGTTAACGTATCTTGGCCATCGGTCAGTGAAAGCTGGCTATCCTTCAGATCAAAACTCGCCTCTCTTGTTTTGCCATCAATCGAAATTGTGAAGTGCACCAGGGTGCTGCTTTCCAGTGTGCTTTTAAAAGTAATATTGTGAGAGTCTGCCTGGTAGGTGCCCGAAAACCCTGTGGCGGAATCAGTGGCAATGTCGAGTGAATCTTTTGCAAATACGTTTACTGATACGGCAGCAGAGAAAAGCCCGGTTGCGATGTACTTTAGTATCTGTCTCATGATGATTCTCCTATCTGACCTTGCGAAAATAAAATGAAGCGGCTTTAAAATTGTGGGGGCATATTAAAACATTCGTTTCAAACAGTCGTTTAAAAGTTTGTAAAAAATCGTTAAAGGTGGAGAATGGAGTTTTCTAGTTTTCTAGTTTTCTAGTTTTCTAGTTTTCTAGTTTTCTAGTTTTCTAGTTTTCTAGTTTTGGTGAG
>JBFKTM010000182.1:0-6387 GCA_041636295.1 Oleiphilaceae bacterium | reverse complement strand
TTGAGAGATTCACTCAAGCGATCACTATCACTATTTCAACAAGCTGGATGGATTCTTCAGAACGGCAAACTCATTAACGAAAAAACCAAACAGCCTTTTGAATTTGAAATACTGCTCAGACAACCCGGTATGAAACGTGTCATTGAGCCCTTTATCGCTAACTTAAAAAGAGTCGGCATCAATGCTACCGGAAGACTGGTTGATGCCAACCAATACAAAGTTAGACTGGACAATTTCGACTTTGACATGACAACCTTTGTACTTTCACAATCACTCTCCCCCAGCCACGAACAGCGCGAGTATTTCCACTCTTCTTCAGTCAATATTAAAGGAAGTCGTAACTATGCGGGTGTGTCTCATCCGGCAGTCGATTTTCTATCCGAACAGATCATTCGCGCAAAAACGCGTCAGGATTTGATAAGCACAGTGAAAGCGCTCGATCGTGTGCTACTATGGAATCACTACATAATTCCCAATTGGCATTTAAACTATCATCGGATTGCTTATTGGAATCGCTTTAATCGCCCAGCACAACAACCTCCCTACAAGTTAGGTTTCGAAAACTGGTGGATTAAACAAAACTAATATAAGCATCAATACTTGTTCTATCAAAAGAAAAATGACTCGGAAATAATAATGAAATTCTTTGAACGTCACCTTAGCCCCTTTTGGGGAGCGGATATGCCAAAACGAACGTTTTTTACCATTATGGGCATACTGTCGCTAGTCACGCCGGTAAGCACTCTACAAGCTAGCGAAACAGTACCTCAACATGCAGTAGCCATGCACGGTGACGTCAAATACCCTCCAGGCTTTACCCACTTTGATTATGTAAACCCTAACGCGCCTAAGGGCGGAACCGTGAGACTTAGCGTCGTTTCAAATAGCTATGATAGCTTTAATCCGTTTGTATTAAAGGGCGTTCCAGCCGCAGGGGTTAACCATTACGTCTACGACACGCTAACCAAACAGTCTGAAGATGAGGCATTCAGCGAATATGGCCTCATCGCAGAAAAAGTAGAGATGCCCGAGGACCGAAGCTCCGTTATTTTTCATATCAATCCCAATGCACGCTTTCAAGATGGGCACCCAATATTACCTGAAGATGTTATTTTTACCTTTAATAGTCTAATAGAGCACGGAGCACCGTTCTATAAAGCCTATTATGCCGATGTCGCCTCTGTCAGTCAGATTAGTGATTACCAAGTAAAATTCCAATTCAAAAACAAAGAGAACCGGGAGTTGCCGCTGATCCTTGGCCAACTCCCCGTCCTCCCAAAACACTATTGGGAAGGCCGTGATTTCTCAAAGTCTACACTGGAGATTCCTGTTGGTAGCGGCCCCTACAAAATTAAATCATTCCATACCGGACGTTCGATTACCTACGAACGAATCAAAGATTATTGGGCCAAAGATCTCTCAGTAAATAAGGGCCACTATAATTTTGATGAGGTGATATATGAGTATTACGGTGATCAAACGATAGCCTTAGAGGCTTTCAAAGCGGGTGAATATGACTTTAGACTAGAGAATACAGCCAAAAACTGGGCTACTTCTTACACCGGCCAGAAATTTGATGATGGATTGATCATAAAAAAAGAGGTAGATCACCAACAGCCAGTGGGTATGCAGGGTTTTATCTACAATACCAGACGAGATGCATTTAAAGACCCAAAAGTTCGCGAAGCCCTTTCCTATGCATTCGATTTTGAATGGACCAATAAACAACTGTTTTTTGGACAGTATAAGCGAACCAACAGCTATTTTGAGAACTCGGAACTCGCGTCACAAGGGTTACCTAGTGACGATGAATTGGCAGTTCTTGCTCCTTTCAAAGGACAGGTTCCAGCCAGTGTTTTTACCAAAGCCTATCAATCACCCGCTACCGATGGCTCGGGAAAAGTACGTAACAACCTGAGAACGGCGTTAAAACTGCTGAAAGAAGCAGGCTGGAGTATTAAAAATAAGGCGCTCGTTAATAACAAAACAGGCCAGCCATTTAAATTTGAAATCCTTCTCTACCAGAAAGCATTTGAGAGAATTATTCATCCCTTTACCAAAAATCTCGAAAAACTCGGTATTGATGCGCAAATAAGACTCGTTGACTCCAACCAATATATTGAACGTATTAGAAGCTATGATTACGACATGTTTATCATGACGTTATCCCAGTCAAACTCCCCAGGAAACGAGCAGCGTGATTATTGGTATTCTAGCAACACCGAAATTCCCGGGACTCGAAATTATATTGGCGTGTCAGACCCCGTGGTCGATCAGTTAGTGGATATGATCATTGCAGCCCCCGACCGTAAGTCGCTCATAACACGCACCAAAGTACTGGATAGAGTCTTGTTGTGGAACCATTACGTCATTCCCCAGTGGCACCTGCCTAAACAACGCATATCTTACTGGAACAAATTAAGCCACCCTTCGGTCTTTCCCAAATCGGGGGTAAATCTTGATACATGGTGGGTTAAAGCCAACTAAACTACATGAATGAACTAATAGTCTGTACACATTTATGACTGTATATATTTTTCGGCGTCTTCTTTTAATAATACCGACCCTGTTCGGGATAATGTTGTTAAATTTCGTAATCATACAGGCCGCGCCTGGCGGCCCCGTAGAGCAAACGCTTGCAAAACTTCAAGGCCTTGATTCAGACGTGCAAAATCGCATGGGCGACAGCATGTCAGTCGAGGTATCTTCAACCAGTAGTGAAGGGTCCTCCTATCGGGGAGCCCAAGGTCTTGATCCAGAGTTAGTTAAAGAGATAGAAAAACTCTACGGATTCGACAAGCCAGCCCATGAACGATTCTGGTTAATGATCAAAAGTTATCTCTATTTTGACTTTGGCGACAGCTTTTTCAGGGATCAATCCGTTGTGGACCTCGTCATTGAAAAGATGCCCGTTTCAATTTCAATTGGTTTATGGTCAACACTGATTATCTATTTAATATCTATTCCTTTGGGCATAAAAAAGGCGGTAACTGATGGCTCCAGGTTTGATGTGTGGACCAGTAGTCTTATCGTCGTGGGTTATGCTATTCCAGGTTTTCTTTTCGCTGTACTACTTATCGTGCTGTTTGCTGGTGGAACCTATCTGGATTGGTTCCCGTTGAGGGGGCTCGTCTCAAATAATTTTGATGAGATGTCACTGTTTGAAAAAGTGATCGACTACTTCTGGCATTTGGTATTGCCAATTACTGCAAACGTAATTGGCGGGTTCGCAACCCTGGCACTGCTAACTAAAAATTCGTTTTTAGATGAAATTCGTAAACAGTACGTCATTACAGCCCGAGCAAAGGGACTGGAGGAAAAAAAGATTCTCTATGGCCACGTATTCAGAAACGCAATGCTTATTGTTATTGCGGGTATGCCCGGCCTACTCATGGCACTATTCTTTTCTGGCTCACTGCTTATTGAAGTTATATTTTCTCTCGATGGTCTTGGCCTGCTGGGGTTTGAGTCCGCTTTAAATCGAGACTACCCGGTCATGTTTGGAACACTTTATATATTTACGTTAATGGGACTGATATTAAAACTATTGAGTGACATCACCTACGTTTTAGTGGATCCGCGTATCGATTTTGAAAGTCGAGAGGGCTAATACAATGAAAAAGGTTAACGCCCCAAAGCTCAACCCAATCAATCAGCGTCGGTTACAAAATTTTAAAGCCAATCGCCGTGGATACTGGTCTCTATGGATATTTGTATTTTTGTTTGTATTTACACTGGTGGCAGAGTTCATTGCCAATGACAAACCATTAATGATCTATTTTGACGGCGAGGCTTATTTTCCTGTTATCAATACCTACACCGAAACAGATTTTGGGGGTGATTTCGAAACAGAAGCCGATTACCGCGACAGCTATATACAAGACCTAATTAAAGAGAATGGCTGGATGCTGTGGCCATTAATCAGGTACAGCTACCAAACCATCAATTATGATCTTCCGGTACCAGCCCCAGCACCGCCTTCACCCGAGAATTGGCTCGGTACAGATGATCAAGGGCGGGATGTTCTTGCGCGCCTTATTTATGGCTTTAGGATTTCAATTCTATTTGCACTGACATTAACCTTTTTCAGTACTCTGGTCGGGGTAGTCGTTGGTGCTTTACAGGGTTTTTATGGAGGTAAAATTGACCTCGTAGGACAACGCTTAATCGAGATCTGGTCAGGCTTACCGGTGCTATATCTACTCATCATTTTATCGAGTTTCGTCCAGCCCAATTTTTGGTGGTTGCTCGGGATAATGTTGCTTTTCAGTTGGATGGGGCTGGTTGATGTTGTGCGGGCTGAGTTCTTAAGAGCGAGAAACTTTGAGTATGTAAGAGCGGCAAGAGCGCTAGGGCTCGATAATTGGGGCATTATGTTTAAACATATGCTACCCAATGCAATGGTGGCAACACTGACATTTATGCCATTTATTCTGACTGGTGCCATTGGCGGACTGACGTCGCTGGACTTTCTGGGCTTTGGTATGCCACTCGGTTCGCCATCACTGGGCGAGTTAATTGCGCAGGGCAAATCAAATCTTCACGCTCCCTGGTTAGGAATATCCGCGTTCTTAGTTCTCTCCCTCATGTTAACGCTCCTCGTATTTATTGGCGAAGCCGTTAGAGACGCATTTGATCCAAAGAAGGCCTAGAACAAAATGGAAAGTAGTTCACTTATATCAATAAAAGACTTGCGGGTTTCCTTCTCCCAGGGAGATACCTCGGTCGATGCCGTGAAAGGGGTCTCTTTGGATATTCCCCATGGCAAAACTGTCGCTATCGTTGGGGAAAGTGGGTCAGGCAAGTCCGTTACGGCACTCTCCATATTAAAATTATTACCCTACCCTAAAGCTCATCATCCAAGCGGATCGATCTATTATTCAGATCAAGATCTGTTGCAATGCGATGAAAAATCTATGCGATCTATTCGAGGCGACAAGATCAGCATGATTTTTCAAGAGCCAATGACCTCCTTTAATCCACTTCACACTATTGAAAAACAGATCTCTGAAACACTACTGCTACACAAGGGACTGACTGGCATTAAAGCCAGAGAACGCGTCATTGAGCTATTAACACTGGTTGGCATTCCCTCCCCCGAATCACGGTTGAATGCCTATCCTCATCAACTGTCCGGTGGTCAAAAGCAGCGTGTCATGATTGCCATGGCTCTCGCGAATGAGCCAGAACTTCTCATTGCCGATGAGCCGACCACCGCGCTAGACGTCACGGTGCAAAAACAGGTTTTAGAACTACTAAAGCAACTACAGGCAAAGTTAGGCATGGCCATTTTGCTAATCACTCACGACCTGAATATCGTTAAACATTACGCAGATCAGGTCATCGTAATGCACTTGGGCAAAGTGGTCGAAAAAGGCTCCGTCACAGAGATATTCGACACACCACAAGCGGCTTACACAAAAACACTTATCGATGCTGACCCTAGCGGAGCCCCGGAACCCATTGCAGAAAATGCCCCGGTTATATTGCAGACTCAAGGCCTCAATATCTGGTTCCCATTGAAAAAGAGTTTTTTAGGTAAAACTACATCCTATTTCAAGGCGGCTAACAATATCTCCATATCGGTTAAACAAGGTGAAACCCTGGGAATTGTTGGTGAAAGTGGAAGTGGAAAAACTACTCTCGGCCTATCATTGGTTAAGTTGCTGAAGAGTAATGGCGATATTGTATTCAAGGGTAACCCGGTTCATTCCTTTAATCAGAAGCAGTTCCGCCCTATGCGTCGCCAAATACAAATTGTCTTCCAGGACCCTTTCGGTAGTTTAAGCCCCAGGATGTCGATTCAGCAGATTATTGAAGAAGGGCTGGTAATCCATGAAATGGGCGATGAGAAAGCACGAGAAGAGATGGTAATCGCTGCATTAAGAGATGTTGAGCTGGACCCTGAAACTCGCCATCGATACCCTCATGAGTTTTCTGGTGGCCAACGCCAACGAATCGCTATTGCCCGAGCGTTGGTGTTACACCCTGAACTGATTATACTCGATGAGCCTACTTCCGCACTCGATCGAACGGTGCAGACACAGGTGGTTAATCTATTACGTAATATTCAACAAAAATATCAAATAAGCTATCTATTTATCAGTCATGACCTGGCCGTTGTAAAAGCGCTTAGCCATCGGGTTATGGTTATGAATCAGGGACAGGTTGTCGAGTACGGGGATTGTGATCAGATTTTTAATGCGCCTACAGAAGACTATACTCGTTCTTTAGTTGAGGCCTCATTTTATTACTCAGTTGAAGGCAATCCCCATGAGTCAATACAAGGCTCCTAAAAAGGTTAACCGGTATTTTTTGTGGTCATCGAGCTCGATTACGTAAAAGACTAAATAGTTCGCATCGAGAGACGTTTTTTCGTCATACCGA
>JBFKTM010000181.1:0-6397 GCA_041636295.1 Oleiphilaceae bacterium | reverse complement strand
GGGCCGATACAGACTGACTCATCAGCCATTCGGACGTGCATAAGGTCACGATCTACTCGGGAATGAACAGCAACAGTCTGAATGCCCAACTCTTTGCAGGCACGTAGTATGCGTAACGCTATCTCTCCGCGGTTCGCGATCAGTACTTTCTCAATCATGAACTCGAATTCCTCGGGTCGTGGTCTAAACAATGGTGATCAATGGCTGATCAAATTCGACCGGCTGTCCATTTTCGACCAGTATCTCGGTAACCGTTCCGCTTTTATCGGCTTCAATCTGGTTCATCATCTTCATTGCCTCGACAATGCAAATAACATCTCCGGCTTTAACGGTCTGACCCACCTCGATAAAGACTGGGGCGCTGGGAGAGGGGGCCTGGTAGTATGTGCCAACCATGGGAGAGCGCACAGCATGGCCGTTTATTTGAGGCTCGGCTGAAGCGGGGCTGTCGGACGGCTGGGACGGTGCCGCTTCAGTGGCGACAGCGCTGGCTACGATAGGGGATTGAACCGTTTGTGTGATGACTTGCTTGCGTCGGCTAATACGAACGGCATCATCGCCCTCTTTAATTTCGAGTTCTTCGATATCGGACTCTTCTAACAATTCGATTAATTTTTTGATTTTTCGAATATCCATTTTTCTCTTCTCGCCGTCGATAGTGCACTGTACCGCTTGTGGCTCGTCAGCTCTTCAGGAGCCTTGCCACAGGGTTATTTGGTTATTCGTTAGGTGCAACTTTGCTGATTGCCGCTTGCAGAGCCAGATCGTAGCCCTGACTGCCTAAGCCACAAATGACTCCAACCGCCACATCAGAAAAATAGGAGTGGCTCCTAAACGCCTCGCGTGCGTGTACATTGGATAGGTGTACTTCAATAAAAGGTATATTAACCGCCAGCAGTGCATCTCGTAGTGCCACACTGGTGTGGGTAAAGGCTGCGGGGTTAATAATGATAAAATCCACTTCTTCCATGCGGGCGTCATGAATGCGGTCAATCAGCTCGTATTCTGCATTGCTCTGTAAGTATTGGAGGTGATGTCCCAAACCCGTTGCCGTGGTCTGTAACCGATGGTTGATATCATTCAAGGTTTCAGAACCATAGATTTCAGGTTCTCGGCTGCCAAGCAGATTTAAGTTAGGACCATGAAGAACAAGAATCGTCGCCATAACGGAATGTCCTTTTCTGGCTAAATGATGGAAGTGTTGAGTATTTGCTGCTATTTCGCCAAAGTTTGCCGTCTTTTCCCGACATTTTCAAGAATTTTCGGCAAACATGCTACCGCACTTGGTATTAATGCGGCCTGTATTATCGTACTGGTTGGGAGGGGGTAAGTGAGAAGAGCCGCCTAGGCAGACTCTTCACGGTAATTGCGAACGGCGTTACGACCGGAGCGTTTTGCGTCATAAAGCGCTTTGTCGGCTCGTTCGCAGATTACTTGTGCGTTTTCACAAGGCAGCGTTGCAACTCCACAACTAAAGGTCACCTGGAATTCGCCACCGCCGGCAGGCTGCCTTAACTCCGAAAACTTTTCACGGATTTCGTTGAGTATTTTTTTGGCATCGCTCTCTCGGGTGTTGGGTAGTACGATAGCAAACTCTTCACCGCCATAGCGACCAATATGATCTGTTTTTCTAAGTCGTTGCTTTAAAAAGAGTGAGAGGCTTTTTAACACTCTGTCGCCAATGGGATGGCCATAGCTGTCGTTTATTTTCTTGAAGAAGTCGATGTCCAGCATGGCAAATGAGAGTGGGGTTCCGTTCTGTTTTGCCTTGGTGATTTCGGTTTCTAGCATATAGAGCGTATGGGTATGGTTGTAGAGACCGGTCAGACTGTCTCTAATCATCAGCGCCAAAAGCGATCTGGCACGGCGGCCCCGATTGTGAATCGTGGCTGTCAGGTGTCTGGGGTTGATGGGCTTGGTTAAAAAGTCATCACCGCCAAGGCTCATGGCATGTAGTTGCTTATTAACATCATCTTCGGCTGAGAGGTAGATAATCGGCACGCTATGAAATTTGTCTTGTTGACGAATCACCCTGGCGAGTTCCATACCGGTACAACCGGGCATGTACATATCCATAATGATGATTTCCGGTGAGAAATCATTGAGGGCAATCAGCACTTGCATCGGGTCGGTAATGACACAGGTGGTCATGCCTGCTTTGGTTAGCACGTTTTCCAGGTAGCGTGCCTGTGCGCGGGAATCATCAACCACCAGCACGCGGTAGGGATCTAGTGGGCTGGCATTGGTGTACTCTTCGATCTTTTCGATAAGCTGACCCAGGTCGACCACCTTGTGGAAAAACTCTTCGCCACCACTTCTCGACGCCATCAAGCGAATTTCAATATCGTCATCCTCATCGCTGGTATAAATGATGGGGATAGGGGATTCATGATTGGACTGAATCGTTTTAATCGAGTCGATGCCTGACTGCCTGCTGCCGCCGAAATTCACATCAATGACGATGGTTTCCGGTTTGTCATGTTTGGCGGCATCGATAAGGGCGTCGCCGCTGTCAAAGCTGATGGCCCGAAAGCCAAAGAATTCCAGCTGTTTAATGATACGTTGAGCATTCTCTTTATTATTGAGGGCAATATAGATCGGGGTGCGAAGAAAGGTCCTCGGTGCGGTATTGCTCTCTCTATCGCTCTTGCGTTGCGTACATTCACTTAATTTTTCGATCGTTTTGTTAATGCTATCTTTCTTTGTTTCATCAACTGGCAGGGCGCTTGAGTCAATGGCTTCCAACTCCGTTGTGAGCTCGTCGGCAACCAGTTGGTGTTGGGCCATTTCAAAACGGGATGCAAATTTGCTCAATTTGGTCGATGACTCTTTCAGATCATTGAGCCACTGTAGGTCGGACCAGTTGGAGTCTTTTAGTTTTTGCCAATTATCCAGCACGATACGTGCTTGGCTGGTAACTCTCTTGGCGAAGTGTTGTTTTAGTTTCTCTCGCTGGTTTTCTGATGACATTCAAAGTTCCTTCAGCCTGCAACGGTGTTGTGCTCGTCTTTGCTGTTCCAGGTAAAACAAGTCAAATATGCAGGAGGCTATGTGATCACTGCTCTTATTTTTCTTCAGTTTCAACTATTATTGTAGAGATTTTCTACCTGTCTATAGTATTTAATATAGTCCTTTAATGTCATAGTGTGTAACTATTTGTAATAAAAAGGAATGTGATCACATTTAAAATCAGGATTTAATTATTATTGTTGCGCTCCAATGAGCGTGATAGCGTTACGGTTTAATTCGGCCCCGCATCGGGGTTGAGCAAGAGGTGGTCTGACAATGAATAATAAAGAGACTCGGAGTATTACCTTAAAGCAGTTGCTGCTTTGGTTTACCGGGCTATTAATGGCCACTCTGCTGGCGGTTAACTTTTTTCTTAACGTTAGTAGTGCCCGTGATTATATGCAGCAGCAATTGAGTTCTCATGCGCAAGATGCTGCGACGGCTCTGGGGCTGTCATTATCGTCTGTGATTGATGCCAACGATACGGTTGCGGCCAGCTCAATGATCGATGCAATGTATGATAGCGGCTATTATCGCCACATCATTTATTACGATATCAATGATCAGGCAAAGGTTCTGCGCCACTCATCAATGAACATTGATGGAGTGCCCGCTTGGTTTGTGGCTTGGATTGACCTTGAGACGCCTGAAGGCAACGCTGAGGTTGTCAGTGGCTGGATGCAGCTGGGGAGTGTTTCGGTGGTTAGTCATCCCGGCTATGCTTATAAGGAGCTGTGGAGTATCTTGAAGTCACAGTTGATCTGGTACTCATTAATCGGGGCCGTCGCTTTTTTGATTATGCAGCTCATGATCACGACTATCTTGCTACCACTGATGAGGGTTGAGAAACAGGCCAAGGCGATTCGAGAAAAAGATTTCAGTTATCGAGCTCCGATCCCCAATACCCGAGAGCTTCGACGAGTGGCGGTGGCTATGAATAGTATGTCAGACCGCCTCGGCAAGATGTTTGGCGAGCAGCTTTCGCTTATCGAGCATTTACGGGCGCAATCTTATCAAGACCCGGTTACCGGGCTGGGCAATCGGGCTGAGTTCGATAAACGGTTAAAAGCCGAGTTGGAGTCGGAGCAAAGCGCGACGGTGGGGAGTCTGTTACTCATTCAGTTGAGCGATTTTGCCAGTTATAACCAGGCAAATGGCCGTCAGGCCGGTGATGAGTTGTTGAGCCTGTTGGCGACCGCAATTAGAGCCGATGCGGTTAAGGTCGCAGATGCTTTTACTGCTCGCCGATCGGGGTCTGACTTCTCTATATTCCTACCGGGTGTGGTTGATGAGCAGGCGGATAAATTTGCGAATGATTTGCTACATAAGTTAACCGGGCTCCACCTGATTAAGCAGATGTGCCGGAATGATATAGTGCATATCGGTATAGCCTCAACCATGACCAAAATCTCACTGCCGGTACTTCTCTCGGAGGCGGATATGGCACTGCGCAGAGCGCAGGCGTCAGGCCCGAACGGATGGCAGCGATATTTCAGTGATAGTGATTTTGCGTCGCCTGATGCCTCGGTCAGACAGGCGAATGAGTGGCTTGAAATACTGCGTGATACACTGGCGTCTAAACGAATTATCTTTCATTATCAGCCGGTATATAACGGCGATAGATCCGCTGTGCTGCACTATCAGGTATTGTCTCGCATTGAAGTCAATAATGAACTCGTTGCTGCAGGCGTATTTATTCCAATGGCGGAACGTTTCTCGTTACTGGCTGATTTTGATCGGTTGGTGGTCGAGCAGGTAATTGCCAACCTGGCACAAGAAACCATCGTTAATACGCGTCTTTGTGTTAATCTTTCGGTTCACTCGCTGGCAGACGACCTCTTTGTTAATTGGCTGTTGGAGAAGATGCAGCAGCACCCCGCTGCCGCCAGGAAAATTATTTTTGAGATTTCTGAATATTGTTTACAGCTCGCGGAAGAGCAGCTTGAACGCGTTGTTGCTGCTAGTAAGTCGCTGGGTTTCGAAGTGTCGATAGATCGTTTTGGGGTTGCTGCGGTTCCGTTCTCTTATCTGCAGCACCTGTCAATTCACTATATTAAAGTGGATCATAGCTTTGTTCGTGATATTCAACACAGTCGTGACAATCAGTTCTTCTTGCGGTCCGTACTACAGATAGCCCATGGGCAGGATATACAGGTGATTGCGGTGGGGGTCGAGTATGAAGATGAGTGGAATTCTATTGAACCGCTCGGCGTTGATGGCGCAATGGGGTATTATCTCTGCAGGCCAAAAGAGTTTATTGAGTAGTTAAAAAACGCAAGAGCGCGAGTAGTCGAAAATATTGTGTAAATAGGGTTATAGAATGGCATTTCGAAGGGTGAAAGAATTTTTTGGAGATCGCTGGGAAGACATTCAGGATTACCTCGGTGGTGGTTTGCTGCCAAAGGTGATCGGTGGTGGTCTGGCATTGTATCTGTTGCTAGCCTTGGTGTTAGGGCTGTTCTGGAGCAGTGAGCCTGATCCGTTTTCGGCGAAGCAGGTGGCGGCAGACAAGGCTAAATTGAATGGGCACGAAGTCGTCATAGGCTACACTACGACATCAACCCTGATTACATTGGCTGAAACTATGTTGGAAAAACCGGGTGGTTATATCAGTAACGATATATTACCGCCCGGAATCTGGCTCGATAATATATCCAGTTGGGAGTTTGGTGTACTGGTTCAGGTAAGGGATCTGGCTAGAACATTCCGTAAAGACTTAAGCCGCACCCAGAGCCAGTCGACAGAAGACCCAGATTTGGTGATTGCCGAACCCCAGTTTAACTTTGATAGTCGTAGTTGGGCGATCCCATCAACAGAGCGCGAATACCGCCGCGGCATTAAAGCACTTTATCGCTATCTCGATCGACTGGCCGATCCAGCGCAACCCGGCGCTCAGTTTTATGCGCGGGCTGACAACTTGAGAAACTGGCTGTCTGATGTCGAAAATCGTTTAGGTAGCCTGTCACAGCGATTGAGTGAAAGTGTCGGACGCAGTCAGTTAGACACAGGGTTAGCGGGTGATCCTTCGGCCTCCCAGTCGACAGCTGGACTAGGTGTCCTTGAAAAGAAAACACCTTGGCTTGAGATCGACAATATTTTTTATGAAGCTCGCGGTACGGCATGGGCGTTAATTCACATACTTAAGGCGATCGAAGTTGATTTTGAAAAAGTCCTACAAGATAAAAACGCACTGGTGAGCCTGCGTCAGATAATTATTGAACTTGAAGCCACACAGGAGACGGTGTTTAGCCCGATGATTCTGAATGGCAGTGGTTTTGGCGTATTAGCTAATCACTCTCTGACAATGACCTCTTTTATATCGCGTGCCAATGCGGCCATTATCGATTTAAGAAGCTTGTTACAACAGGGTTGATTTAAGTTAGAAGTT
>JBFKTM010000180.1:0-6409 GCA_041636295.1 Oleiphilaceae bacterium | reverse complement strand
TATGGGGCGGGATTTTTAATTAAGTATGGGGCAGGCTTTTTGATTAAGTATGGTTGAGCTTTAATGGGCACTAATCAAAAAATCCCGCCGTTACAAAACGCAGGGGGATTAATCGGCAATCAACTGCTGCTTGATAATCTCATACTCTGCTTCCATCTGAAGTCTGGAATCGTTAGCGATAAAACCACTAATGACTTTGCCCAATAAAGGAATTTTACACTTAATGGATAACGATACATTATTGATTGCACTATCGCCTTGTGGAACGACATGCATTTGTCCATTGAGTTCGGCGGGTACGCCTTCAATCTCGACTTTATATTCGCAAAAATAGGAACCGTCTGCTTTGGTAATCCAGTGTTCTGTTTGAGTAACTCGGTTGCGTTCTTTTTGAAAGGCCTTTAACGTCGACGGAACCTCACTGGATGGGGCAATGTCACGACTAATGCGGATTTTTCCGCTACTACCTTGTCGTTCGCAGTGTTCAACTTCAAGGTTCTTACAGCCAAGGCTACGGTTTTTTTCTATGATCTTATCTATGTTGAAAAAGTGATTAATAATTGTTTCTACGTCATGATCGTAGCCGTGGGACAAATTTACTTCCATCGAATGCTTACTCCCGCATAACTAAAGTGGGAGAAGAATACCCAAAGCGACCCATAGATACTATGTCGAAATTGACACGAAATTGCGACATTTTGACCAATGGCGGAGCTTTTAACTAAGCAGTAATCCGTCGTCTGCCAGAGTCTCACCACGGTTTTGTTCAAAGAGAGCCAGGAGGTCAGGAACGTCGAGCCCCTTTCTCTCCGGGTTAGAGATGTCAAATGCCACTCGCCCTTCATGCAGCATTACAGTGCGCTCTCCAACATCCAGCGCTTGCCGCATACTGTGTGTGACCATGATGGCGGTTAAACTATTTTGTTCAATAATCGCCTCGGTGAGCTTTAAGACAAAGTTTGCTGTTTTGGGGTCTAGGGCTGCGGTATGTTCATCAAGTAGAAGAATTTCAGAAGGCTCAAGCGTTGCCATCAGAAGGCTGATCGCCTGACGTTGTCCACCGGATAGTAATCCCATTTTGTCCTGTAGTCGATGTTCTAACCCAAGGCCAAGGTATTGTAGACGATCTTTGAATACTTCAACGTACTCTTTTTTAGTGGCGAAACTTAATCCTCGTCTTTTGCCCCTTTTGAAGGCCAGCGCAAGGTTCTCTTCAATGGTTAAATTTTCACAGGTGCCAGCTAAAGGGTCTTGAAATACTCTGGATACCAGGGCTGCACGTTTGTGAGTGGGTAAGTGTGTTACATTTTGCTCTGCGATTACGATTTCACCGGAATTTACCGCAATTTCACCACTCAGCGCATTGAGAAATGTCGATTTACCGGCTCCGTTGCTTCCTATTACTGTGACAAATTGCCCCTTAGGCACTGTGAGACTTAGATCTCTCAGCGCTTTGTTTTCCAGCGGTGTGCCAAGACCAAATGTAACACGTAAATTTTTAATATTAATCACTGTTACTGGCCTCGCTGTAGTTTAAGAGTGGATTTAAAGCGTGGAAGCACAATTGCCATAGCGACCAATGCCGCCGTAACCAGATTGAGATCTTGCGCTTGTAGCCCAATAAAATCAGCGTTTAATGCGAGGGCGATGGCCAGTCGATAAAGGATGGCTCCAACCAGACAGGCCAGAATCGCAAGGAAAATGGTGCGGGTAGAGACTAATGCTTCACCACCAATTACAGAAGCCAGACCAACGACGATGACACCCACTCCCATGGTGACATCGGCTGCTCCCTGGCTTTGGGCGAAAAGCGCACCGGCCAGAGCAACCAGACCATTTGATATGGCCATACCCAGAATTATCATTATGGACGTTGAAATGCCCTGGGCGCGAGCCATCCTAGGGTTAGCACCTGTCGCGCGCATGGCCAATCCTGTTTCCGATTTTAAGAAAAAGACCAGTGCAAGTAACACAACGGCCACGATTACAAGAAATACTAGTGGAGTTATGAAATAGTAGGGTATATCGAAAGCCTCAAAAGGGGTCAGAATGGTCTCTTCTCCAAGTAGTGCAACGTTGGGTTTCCCCATAATTCGCAAATTTACGGAGTAAAGTGCAATCATCGTTAGAATTGAGGCAAGCAAGTTAAGAATCTGTAATCGAACATTCATCCAGGCGGTAATCATGCCGGCAATTCCGCCCGCAATAATTGCTGCAAACGTTGCAAGCCAAGGATTAAAACCACTCACAATCAACGTTGCTGAAACAGCGGCACCCAGTGGGAAACTACCGTCAACCGTTAGATCTGGAAAATCTAATACTCTAAATGATAGGTATAGTCCAAATGCAACCAGGGCGAATATCAGGCCCGTTTCAATAGCACCTAAAAATGCAATTTGACTCACAGCTACCTCTGCAAAACGATGTGTGTATGAAAACGTCGGCTTTAGTGGTGGATTTTACTAGCAGGAATAAAATAGGGTGTCTAAAAGACACCCTTAAATTGGGGAGGAAATTTCTCATATGGCGAAGCCAGAGTAAAGATTTTTACGCTGAAATCACTTGATGGAGATCATTTCCCAACAATTTCCTTCGCCTGCTGAATCATGCTTTCTGGAAGCTCAAGCCCCATTCGATCTGCGGCTCCCGGATTAAGGTACAGTTCCATCTTCTCAACACCTTGTACCGGAATGTCTCCAGGCTTTTTGCCGTCTAATACCTGTGCCACGATCACGCCAGTTTGTCGACCAACGTCATAATAATTAAAGCCCAGTGCTGCGATTGCGCCACGCTTTACTGTATCGGTATCCGCTGCAATGACTGGCAACTTGTTCTGCTCCCCAACTTTTATCACCGCTTCGGCCGCAGAGATAACCGTGTTGTCAGTTGGCAGATAGATCGCATCGACCTTGCCAACTAATGCTCTAGCGGCGGTCAGCACATCAGATGATTTCGTTGCAGCTGATTTGATAACTGTTAGACCTAGCTCTGGCGCTACTTTCTCGACAAGCTCAACAATCGTTACTGAGTTGGCTTCGCCGGGATTATAAATTGTACCAATGGTTTTAGCATTGGGAACCAGTTGTTTGACCAATTCTAGGTGCTTTTTGACCGGCAACATGTCAGTAGTGCCGGTAATGTTTCGGCCTGGTTTTTCAAGATTTTTAACCAGCTTGGCCCCGATGGGATCTGTTACGGCGGAAAATATGACAGGGATATGTCGCGTAGAGGCTGCCGCAGTTTGTGCAGAGGGGGTTGCAATTGCCACAATAACGTCAGGGCTTTCGCCTGCAAACTTTCTGGCTATCTGTGCCGCTGTGGTTGGATTTCCCTGTGCGCTTTCATACTGCCACTTAAGGTTTTTGTCGGCTACGTATCCTCGTTCAGCCAGTTCATCTTTTACACCCTGTCGAACAGAATCAAGAGCGGGATGTTCAACTATTTGAGTGATAGCGACAAATTTTTGATCTGCATAGCTTTGAGATGCTAATACAGATGCCATCAATAACGAAACAAATTTAAGCGTTTTAAACATCGTGGTTCCTTAGTCAAAACATTCGACAGTTATGTTCGCAGAAGTTATCTGCTTCTTTGATATTTCTTTCTTCGGCTGATGCCTACAAAAGCACGGTAAAGGGTATAACCAAAACCAACAATAAACAGAGCTGCTACCGACATTAAGGTGATATTGGTTGATAGTTGGTTGCTGGTATTAAACTGGAATGATGCCAGTACTTTCGAAAGATGTTGAATAAACAGGTAGACCGATAACGAACCGCCCATCAATGCTGAAATAAGCTGGCTGAATATGATTACAAGAGATGGAATCGTTGCTTGCTGGCCACAATGGTTGCAGATAAACAGATCTGTATATTCCGGCTCGCCCTGTTGAGATACAGGCTCCATCTGACCTTGTTTACACTTGGTGCAAGTGAAAATTACCTGACGTTTTCTGTTACTTCGTCGAATGAGCTGAGGTTCGCTATTGTCCACTGGGATTACGGTTCCAAATTTTTATTATTATATGATCAAAAGGCTGAAAAACGGTTAGCAGTAAGTAGTTAAAAAATTGTTATGGCTGATTTTGTTTTCGAAAGGGAGAATCTTCCTCGTTCAGCAATATAGTGTCAAGTGAATGATAGTGTGTTTCGAGTATAATTGCCCCGTTTTAATAGGTAAATGGTTATATTTACGTGTATTTATTTGTGTAGATTGATGTGAGAAATTTAGGGTAGGGTACATTGAGTAAGTTCTTTCACTCAAATAATTCGTGGCGACGGTGTGTGTGAGTAGAAACGTCAGTTCAGCTAAAGACGGTGAATTTAGTCAAAGGTCTAGTGTACAGGTGTGAGAATGTTTTTTAGCATAACGGTTTACTACCAATAAGCTATAGAGTATATCAATGGATTTAGCACAAGCCCTTCAAAAAACACTCAATGATAATATCCCTTTAAGTGGATCTCTGGGAGCCGTGGTCGAGTCATATGATGGGGGCAGGCTAATTATCAAAACTCCCTTAGGGCCCAATGTAAATCATAAGCAGACCGCCTTTGGTGGTAGTTTATATTGCTCCGCCGTGCTTTCAGCCTGGGGATTGTTGTATTTAAAGCTGATTGAGGCGTCAGAGGAGGGACAGATCGTTATCTTTGATGGCTCCATACATTACCATAAGCCGGTATCGGGTGATTATACGGCGGAATGTGAGCTACTGAGTGAAGAGGCGTGGGTGAAGTTTCTTAAAGTCTATCGACGAATGGGCAAAGCCCGATTAACGATAGATTCGGATATCATGTTTAACAACGACCTGTGTGTTAGTTTTAGTGGTGAGTTTGTGGTGCAAAAAGAGGGATAGTGCTGGGCTCCGAGTCAGTTGGTCGCTCTCGTAGAAGAGATGGATCTACTTAAAAAGATGACAGGGAGTATACCAACGACCACAATAATCAAGGCCGCAAGTGCGCTCTCTTCAAGGAGTTCATCGGATGCAAATTGATACACATGGGTTGCCAACGTCTCAAAATTAAATGGGCGTAGTATCAGTGTGGCTGGTAGTTCTTTCATGCAGTCAACAAACACCACTAGTGCTGCCGTGAGTATGCCGCCGCGGATAATTGGAAGATGGACGCGCAACAAAGTACTTAGGTTATTATGCCCCAGGGAGCGAGAGGCCATATCCATACTGGGTGTTACCTTTGCCAGGCTGGACTCGACTGAGCCGGCGGATACTGCCAAAAACCTGACGGTATAAGCAAAAATAATAGCGAAAGTAGTACCGCTGAGCAAAAGTCCCGTTGATATGCCTAGGTATTTTCTAAGTAGATCATCCAACGCATTGTCGAAAGCAGCAAATGGTACAATAATGCCTACCGCTAATACGGCACCAGGCATGGCATAACCCAAGCCTGAGAAGCGAACCAACAGGCTGGTGGCTCCACCGGTATTCAAACGTTTGCTATATGCCAGCATAATGCCGATAACAATAGTTGTTATGGCGGCAATGACCGATAGCACAAAGCTGTTAGTGGCATGGCTGACAAAACTATTGGTCCAGCTTACGTCAAAGTAGTGGTATGCGTAATAGCCAAGAACACCGATAGGTATCAAGAAACCGGCAACTACCGGCAGCAAGCAGAAAAACAGAGCAGCCGCTGCTTTGAGTCCAGTTAGTTGGAACTGCTCGAGTGGCTGTCCTTGGTTTTTAGATTCAAACTGCTTTTGTTTGCGTCGGGAGAAGCGCTCCATATAGATAAGTGTGACAACGAAGATAAGCATTAAGCTGGCAATTTGCGCAGCGCCACCCAAATTCCCCATGTTAAGCCAGGTGTCATAGAGTCCGGCGGTAAGCGTTTTAACGGCAAAAAAATCAACAGTACCAAAATCATTCAGGGTTTCCATTAAGACCAGAGACAAACCAACGGCGATAGCGGGACGTGCAACGGGTACTGAAATCCTCAGAAAGCTTTGAAGGGGAGAGTGGCCGAGATTTCGGCTGACTGAAAATAATGACATTGACTGCTCGAGAAATGCAGCCCTGCTCATTAGGTAAACGTAAGGGTAAAGGACTAGTGACATCATGGTGATGGCGCCCCCCATACTGCGTATTTCTGGGAACCAGTACTCTTTGGGAGAGCTCCATCCAAATAAGGCCCTTAATGAGCCCTGTACAATGCCTGCATATTCGAGCAGGTCGGTATAGACGTAGGCAATAACATAGGCAGGCACTGCAAAGGGAAGTAACAGTGACCACTCAAGAAACTTGCGACCTGGAAATTTGCACATCGTAACCAGCCAGGCTGACCCTACTCCCATGAAGAGGCTTAAGGAGCCAACGCCGAGCATTAGCGTTAAGGTGTTGCTGATGTAACCTGGTAATACGGTGTCTAAAAGATGGGGCCAGATATTTTCTTCGGGG
>JBFKTM010000179.1:0-6416 GCA_041636295.1 Oleiphilaceae bacterium | reverse complement strand
AAATAACGGCTCTTATGTTAAGTGACCCATTAACAGCGGTTGCCAACAGACGCGGTTTTGGTGCACGGTTAGAGGAAGAAATTGAGCGCCACTTTCGATATCAACACTCCTTGTGCTTAGCGATGGGCAATATTGATCACTTCAAACATATTAATGATACCTTTGGTCGCAATATGGGTGATAGCGTGATCTGACGATTTGCCCACACACATAGCGATAACAAACGGTCTTCCGATTTCGTCGCCCGAATTGGCGGTGCAGAGTTTATGTTGATAGAAATTGCGTAATAAAAACTGACACAGGCTAATTGAGCTTTCACCGAAGACCAAATGTACAATTTTATTCATTTTTTTCAATTTGATAGGTTTAATACTCCCCTCTTCAACATTCTCGCCAGCAGCCATCGCACCACAACAGACTGTCCAAATAATATACAGCTTCTAATTAGTATCTACTTAAACTAACCCTTTTAATCTCTTCATCAAAATTGTGATCGGATTTGGTGGTATCTGAAATGCATAATCAGGCTCCAATCTCAATACGCGTTGGGCGAGGAGAGTAAAATGAAATTACCAGCATCCCGGCATTACTTTTTTATAATTGTGGCCTGGAGTTCTACATTCTCCATCCAGGCAGCACCTATTCTTGAAATTGCACTTCTAATTGATGGATCTGGAAGTATTTCTTCCAGTGATTTTGATCTTCAAAAATCATCCTACGGGACAGTACTGAACTCTGAGATATCAACAGATGGGTCAGTCGCCGTCGGCGTCTGGCAATTTGCCTCTACGGTACAACAAGAATTTGCGACGACCGTAATCGATAGTGATGAGGATAAGACTGCGTTAATTAGTGCCTTAAATAATATGACCCAAATAGGTAGCGGCACATTAATTGGTCTCGGAATAGATACCGCCTCAGCAGACCTTTTGGGGAATGACATTAGTTCGGATACTCAAATTATTAATGTCTCAACCGATGGAATCGGCTCTGATGACCCTCAAACATCAGCCAATAATGCTGTAACCGCAGGTATCGAGCAGGTGAATTGTTTAGGAGTCGGTCCTAATGCGAGATGTGATTTTACGGCAGGCACAGGAGCCCTTGCTGTCACCGCTCCGACTTTTGCTGATTTTGAATCGGCGCTGTCTCAACAAATAGGCCAACAGACCAATACCAGTTCAACCCCTCTTACCAATGTTGCAACAACGACTGATCAGCGATCGGTAGCAGGAGCATTTGAGACCGCTTGCTCTGATAACAATAGTGCACAGCCCCCAGATTCTGCGTTGCAAAGTACTTGCACCGACATTTTTGCCTTAACTGGAAATGAGCTAACAACAACGCTTAAGCAACTATCCCCCCGTCAGGTCAGTCAACAAAGTAACAATGTTGCTCAGCTTTCAGCAGTACAAACACGCAATCTCAGACACAGACTAAACAGTATTCGAGCCGGTGTGCGAGGGGTCAGTCTTTCCGGTCTGGAAACAACGATCAACGGGGAGAATCTGCCAATAGGTGATATTGTTGACGCAGAGACCGGACTAACTGGAGGATCCGCAGGAGAGCATTATTTTTCCAGTCAACGACTTGGAGTGTTTATTACCGGCTCCATTATTACCGGAGACAAAGATGCTCAAAGTGACATAGATGGATACGATTTCGATACTCACTCCATCACAGTTGGCTCTGATTACCGCCTGACGGATGATGTAATTGTCGGGGTAGCACTGGGTATTAGTGACTCAGAAAGTGATACAGATACGACCAAGAGTGAGTTTAATGGTGATTCCCTTAGCCTTTCGACTTATGGTAACTGGTATCCTGTGAACAATACCTATGTCGACTGGATTCTAACCTATGGTGATAACGAGTACGACAGCAGACGTCAAATAGCAATTGGCAGTCAAACCGAGAACTCCAGTAGCAATACCGACGGCGATCAGTGGAGCATGAGTGCCAGTGTCGGGTACGAATACCCTATAAAACAGTACCTGGTATCCGGTTTTTTCCAAGTGGGTTACATGGAAGCGACCATCGATAGCTACAACGAAAGCGGTAGCACCCTCTCCTTAGCGGTCGGCGAACAAGTCGTTCGCTCATTACCCATTTCGGTTGGGGCACGTGTTGATCGTCCGTTCAGCACTCAGTATGGAGTACTCATTCCCCAGATTGAAATTGAGTTGGTTAATGAGTTAAAAGATGACCCTAGAACCATTAACTCACACTTCATTCAATCACCGAATAACAATAGCTTTAGCGTACAAACAGTGGAGGAAGATTCTAACTACCTTAATTTGTCATTTTCACTCAATGGAACCTTCAAAGGAGGACAACAAGGTTTTATACGGTTTGCTACCGAACTAGCCAGAGACGACACCACAGCTCACACCCTAGAAGCGGGATATCGCGTTGAGTTTTAGCTATTGCGGGGTGGGCCTCACTGAGCCCACGCCCTTCAAAGCTGCGATACCTGTCACGATATACTTTTTCTCATCTTCGACTATATTTACGATGAGTAACTTATAAATTTGGTAATTAGCCAGAATATACTCAGATATTTCTAAGAGTATAGAAGCGCAAACCTGAGTGTCACTGACATAGCGTCCCATTAATATGAAATGTACGTCTTTTAATGTGATATTCTGTAAGCATTTACTTGGGCCATCTTGAACCTGGTTATAATGCATATTCTCCGAAGAACATTCCATTTCATAGCGAAATTACACCTTGTTTTGATAGCTGCTAGCTTGATGTCACCCCCAAGCTACTCTGTAGAATTGAGAACCGCTGCTCAAGACAGCCCGCCTAAATATTTTCTTGATGAAAGCGGTAAAATGAGGGGAATATGCGTAGATATTATCGACGCACTCATGGAAAAGGAACCATCACTTAAATTTGTTGGCTACGACAAGTACTTGCCTTTCAAGCGCATGCTGAGAAGTTTGGAATTAGGTGAGCTCGATGTATTTGTTGGTTTAAAAGAGAATGAACAACGAAAATCCCAGTATGTTTTTCTAGATAAGCCCCTCTATGAGATAAGTTATGTTTTAGCGCAAAAAACACACCATGAGTTAGCCATAACCAATCTTAACGTCTTACGAAAATTGAGCAAATACGAAAAAGTATTGACGGTATTTGGTTCAGCCTCTAATAGATATCTTCAGAAAGAGGGCATCACTAACGTGGACGGTTCTGCCAAGAGCCCTCAAAAGCTGCTTAACATGTTGATGGCCGGCAGAGGAAGGGTCGCCTTTTATCATAATTTGGGGTTAAATCAGGCAATAAAGCAAGCAGGCCTGGAAAGTGAGATCAGAATACTGCCAGCTAAACTGTCAACCTACTCCCATAAAATTGCTTTTAGCAAGTCAGTAAACCCGGAAGTTATAGATCTCGTTGAAAAAGCCCTTGAATCCCTGATTTCATCAGGAGAGTTGACGGAAATACAAAGCCAATACGGCCTTTAAGGCTTATATAATTTATAGATATAAAAGTGTCAAAGTAATTTACACAAAGAAATATAGAGCGGGCAAAAAACCATTAAATAGCAATAATTTCAACAACTAACAAAATGGTACAAATTATGCAATAAATAGAAATTTACTAGTCGACAACGGAATCTATATGAATTTTCGCTTACGAGCACTCGCCTGCGCTACGATGCTATTGCCTTTTCTACCGGTCTCAGCAGAAGCGACCGTTATAACTTGGGATTTCTCCATTAAAGTAGACTCAATTATTCGAGATAACGCCAATGTCATTGATGACAGCATTGTTGCTGGATCGATTCTCAATGGTAGTTTTTCTTATGATGACGGCCTCACTGACAGTTCACCAGGTAATACATATGTCGATAGATATAACGCCGTAAACGGTACATTTTCAATCAATGGTCTTGGTGTTAATCCGCTGGATGTTGAAGTATCTGTCGTACACCAAAGTTCTCGCGATATAGTTGATATCGTTGGCGAGTATAACAATGGCAATATCTGGGAAGAGTTTGAACTTGGTTTTCTAGATTATACCCAAAGCTACGGTTCTGGCGTGCTACCCATTAACTGGGCTAATCCTCCTGTTAACTTGGCTGACATCGAGTTTGACTATACCTATGACACACAGAGTGATTGCTGCTACGACTCATGGCTACAAGGTCACGTAGTATCCATTCAGCAACGCCAAGTTGCGCCCGTCTCTGAACCGGCCACGATTGGCCTATTAACACTAGGTATAGCAGGGCTGCTGAGGTCGCGAAAACGTAGTTAAGGGCTTAAAAGAAATGGCTTATAAAGACACCCATCACAATAGCTCTTTTGATATGTTGGGTGTCTTTTTATCTTTACTTGCTAACAAACTCACCTGAATCCTTAAGCTTTTTCAACCAACATGCGTCCACGCATCTCCATATGTAGTGCATGACAGAACCAGTGGCAGAAGTACCACCAGACGCCGGGTCGGTCAGCCACAAAAGTCACCGATGAGGTCTGTTGCGGACCGATCTCCATACTGACGCCATGATCCATTAAACAAAAGCCATGAGTCACGTCTTCAATCTGATCCAGATTAGTCACACAGACGGTAACTTCATCACCCTGTTTAACCTTGAAATCGGTCATTCCAAAATTTGGGGCGACCGATGTCATATAGACCCTGACCTTATTGCCGTCACGAATCACCTTATTGTCGGTCTCCAAAGTCACTCCGTCCTTTTTCGCCATGGCCACGGTATCAGCAAACATAGGGTCATCCCTTGGCCATAACTTAAACGGTTTCATCATACTTCGATGTACCAGCATACAGTCATGAGGCTCTGCATAAGCGGGCCCATCATGTACCAGCACCATTTCATCACCCGAAATATCAATTAGCTGATCATTTTCTGCATGAAGTGGCCCCACCGGCAAGAAGCGGTCTTTAGAAAATTTACATAACGCAATCAGGTATTGGCCATCCGCATCTCGCGTTTCGCCCATTGTGGTATGGTTGTGCCCAGGCTGATAATGCACATCCAGTTTCTGGGTGATGTAATTGACCTTTTCTCCCTGATACGCCTTGATGGCATCCGCCACTTTCCATTTGCAGATCTGACTATCGATAAATAGCGTTGTATAGGCATTCCCCCTGTTATCGAATGCAGTATGCAGTGGCCCTAATCCAAGCTCTGGCTCAGCCACCACCGCATCCCGCTCTTTTATTTTGCCTGCAAATAAATCTGGCAGCTTATCGATCGCAATAACCGTCACCGTAGGCGACAATTTACCGTTTGCGACAAAGTACTTACCATCAGGTGAGGTATTCAACCCGTGAGGGCTTTTGGGTACAGGGATATAGCGTGTGTAGGCGCTCTTGGCAGCCTGACGGCCATCCAGAACCGGCACTTTGGAATCGCCAATGGTTTTGTAGTTACCTGCCGCAACAGCTTTCTCTATCGCCTCAATATCAAAGACCACCGCCCAATCACGTTCGTTGCGCATAGTCCCGGCAAGGTCAATCGCCTCTTCACTGTTGTAACAGGTCGATGCGGCAAAACGGCCGGTATAGTCCGCATCGGTATTATCCAGATTGCCATCCACCATGACTTGAAACGCCACTTCAAAGCTTTCCGCTTCAATGGCATTAAACATCGTACCGTATTTAGTGGGGTCATCAATATCACGCCCATCATTGGGCTGCGGCACACGATATTCGGCATTGGCGAACACATACTTGGTATAAGGCACCTTTTGTACCCGTGTTCCGTGAATCGCCTGCACATTGGGGATAGTGACCATTTTGTCGCATTTCATGATGTCACAACGAATCCGCGCCATGCGGGTATTGCCCTTATCATTGATAAAGACATACTTACCATCGTAGT
The DNA here is from genome assembly GCA_041636295.1 of Oleiphilaceae bacterium. Classification (GTDB taxonomy): domain Bacteria; phylum Pseudomonadota; class Gammaproteobacteria; order Pseudomonadales; family Oleiphilaceae; genus Alkalimarinus. The sequence goes on along the minus strand of JBFKTM010000179.1, from coordinate 562 downwards.
GGCCATCTTTCATGCTCATATGAGGGTGGTGTGCATCACCGACCAAAAGGTGTGCACTATCCCCTTTTACACGCCGACTTTCGTTGGTGAGCCCCCAGCCGGAAGCGGAATCAATATTGAATACCGGAATTCGCATGATTTCCCGCATGGAAGGAACCCCAAGAATACGCACTTCACCAGAGTGCCCTCCACTCCAGAAACCGTAATACTCATCCAGATCCCCCGGCCCCACATGGGCTTTCGCTTTCGCCTTCTCTGCGGCGGCGGCAAAGGCCTCCCGAGACATAACGGCGCTGGTCAATCCACTCACTCCCGCAACCCCCGCCAAAGTGGAAGCACCGATAAAGCCTCGCCGACTAACGCTAAAAGAAGCCGGTTCATCATTATGTGGTTTGATGGTTTCATCCTTACTTATTTCTTGTTTCTTATCAGTCATTTTGATCCTCTCCTGTTGTGTTTTTTGGAAAAGACTCCCTAGCTAAGGTGGGCCCGCATCCAGATTACGAACCTCAATTAACTGAGCATCCACCGGTGGTTTTTTACGACGTTGTCGCTTCTCTTT
>JBFKTM010000178.1:0-6429 GCA_041636295.1 Oleiphilaceae bacterium | reverse complement strand
GTCCACGCTCTTCAGCCTGTGACAGGAAAGCACCATTTAATGCATCATCTGCCAAGGTGAAAGGAATATTCATCCAGGAGCGACTATCCAAAGCTATTGGATTATTGTAGAAGTCACTTGAATCAATTGCCTGATAAAGTTTTTCAGCCTTGCGTCGATTGATCTCAGCCATCCCTTCGAGACCACCCTGAGACTTGATCCACTTAAACACCAGGCCAGACAGATACCACGCCATTGTCGGAGGCGTGTTATACATTGAGTCATTTTCCGCAGCTACCTGATAGTTCATACAAGTAGGAATATCTTCTCTGTGCAACCCGAGTAGCGCTTTCTTAACCACTACAATGGTTAAACCCGCTGGACCAATATTTTTTTGCGCACCGGCATATATCAATCCGAATTTATTGATATCTAATGGACGAGACAGAATCGTGGACGACATATCGGCCACTAAAGGCTTATCCGTTTCAGGAATCCAGCCAAACTCAAGGCCGCCAATCGTCTCATTGGGCGTGTAGTGCAGATAAGCCGCATCAGTTGAGCAAGTCCAGACACTTTGAGCAGGCACCTGGGAGAAGTTGTTTCCCTCCGCACTGGCAACGACATTCACCTGGGTATAGCGCTTCGCCTCTGCAATAGCCTTTTTTGACCAGATGCCGGTATTAACATAATCCACCGCAGCACCTTGAGCGGCTAAATTGAGCGGAACGGCCGCAAACTGGGCGGTGGCACCACCTTGCAAAAACAAGACAGCATAGTCGTCACCAATCGATAGCAGATCACGAAAATCCTGTTCGGCCTCGTTTGCAATGGATACAAACTCCTTGCTGCGATGGCTCATTTCCATTACCGATAGACCACGCCCATTCCAGTCCAGCAGCTGCTCCTGAGCCTGCTTCAACACCTCGGTTGGCAATGAAGCCGGGCCCGCACAGAAATTAAACGCTCTAGCCATAAATCAGTTACCTGTATCACTCTTCTTATATCAGAAATATGCAAAAAACAAAGCCTCAGAGCCATGATTCCATACAAAACCACAGCATCCAAGGCCATCAATTTAACTAACCGATACGATTCAGCACACCATTATATTTTAGCGCACCGCAACTCTCATCGCGGCGCGCAATATGCCCCTTACTCTTCAGTGGTGTCTGCAGCATCTGGGCCGCTGTCATCTTGAGCCGGGATATCACTCATCTCAACATCAGATTCGCCTTCGATGGACGCCTCATCGTTGACAGGCTCATCAATCCGCTCAACACCAACCAAATGCTCATTCTCTTGTGACAGTTTGATCAGTCGAACACCCTGAGTATTTCGGCTGACAATTGAGACCTCTTCGGTTCTACTTCGCACCAGTGTGCCTTTGTCACTGATCAGCATCATCTCATCACCTTCGAAGACCTGAACCGCAGAGACAAGATTACCGTTGCGCTCTGAACACTGCATCGCAATAACACCTTGACCGCCACGACCATAGACCGGGAACTCGCCAATACGTGTACGTTTGCCGTAACCGTTTTCACTAGCCACAAGCACCAGACTATCTTCCTGTGGAATAATTAGTGAAACCACCGTATGCCCTTCAGGTACTTTAATACCTCTTACGCCGCGAGCAGTACGCCCCATAGCACGCACATCATTCTCGCTAAAGCGAATCGCCTTACCAGCACTGCTCATTAACATAACATCTTTGGTGCCGTCGGTAATTTCAGCACCAATAAGGGTATCCCCCTCATCTAGCGCCAACGCAATCAATCCTGACGTGCGTGGTCGAGCAAAGTTTTCCAGAGGTGTTTTCTTAACCGTACCACTTGCGGTAGCCATGAACACAAAATGATCTTCCTTGTACTCATGAACAGGCAAGAATGTAGTGACTCGCTCACCCTCATCCAATGGAAGAATATTAACCATTGGACGGCCACGAGACGATCGGCTGGCTTGAGGTATCTCAAACACTCTTAGCCAATACACCTTGCCCCGGTTGGTAAAACAAAGAATTGTGTCATGTGAGTTCGCGACCAGCAGCTTTTCAATAAAGTCTTCTTCTTTCATTGAAGTGGACGACTTACCTCTTCCACCACGACGCTGCGCCTGATAGGCCTCAACCGGTTGAGTTTTCGCATACCCACCATGAGAAATAGTGACAACCAGATCTTCTTCATTAATCAGGTCTGCAACAGTGAGGTCGCGTTTTGACATGGTAATTTCGGTACGGCGCTCATCACCAAACTCTTCTTTAACTGCCGCCAGCTCTTCACGAATAACGGTCAACAGTTTTTCAGGGTCGCTTAGGATCGACAAAAGCTCAGCAATTTTTTCAAGTATCTCACGGTACTCATCGAGCAGTTTCTCGGTTTCAAGCCCGGTGAGACGATGCAGCCGCATATTCAGAATTTCTTGAGCCTGTACCGGCGACAGGTAATATTTACCATCACGAAGGCCATACTGCGAATCCAGGTCGTCAGGTCGGCACGCATCTTCACCAGCACGCTCCAACATAGCAATCACATTACCCGGCTCCCACGCCGCGGCCAGCAAACGCTCTTTCGCAATCGCCGCACTTGGTGATGCTTTTATCATCTCGATAACAGGGTCAATATTGGACAGTGCAACAGCCAAACCTTCAAGGATATGACCACGTTCCCGCGCCTTTCTTAGCTCAAACACGGTTCGTCGAGTCACCACCTCCCGACGATGTCGAATAAAGGCATCCAACACCTGCTTAAGGTTTAGCGTTTTAGGTTCGCCGTCGATTAGCGCAACCATATTGATGCCAAACACATTTTCCAACTGGGTTTGTGCATATAAATTGTTCATAACAACGTCTGGCATTTCGCCACGACGAAGTTCGATTACAATACGCATCCCCTCTTTGTTTGACTCATCCCGAAGCTCGGTAATACCTTCAATTTTTTTGTCTTTTACCAGTTCAGCGATCTTTTCAATCAATCGCGCCTTATTCACCTGATAAGGGATCTCGGTAACAATAAGCGAGTTTTTACCGCGTTTTTCGTCGGTCTCGATTTCATAACGCCCACGCAGATAGATACGGCCACGCCCCGTACGGTACGCTTCGATAATACCCGCACGACCATTAATAATTGCGGCGGTAGGGAAGTCTGGCCCTGGAATAAACTCCATCAGGTCATCAATACCCAGGTCCGGGTTATCGATTAAGGCAAGACAGGCATCAACTACTTCGTGGAGATTGTGAGGAGGGATATTGGTCGCCATACCAACTGCGATACCAGAAGACCCATTAACCAATAAATTCGGAACTCGCGTAGGCAACACTTCAGGGATATGCTCTGTTCCATCATAGTTTGGAACAAAATCCACGGTCTCTTTTTCAAGGTCGGCCAACAACGAATGGGATAGTTTTTCCATTCGGATTTCGGTATATCGCATCGCCGCAGCGCTATCACCATCAATGGAACCAAAGTTCCCCTGACCATCAACCAGGGTATACCGTAGCGAAAACGGCTGCGCCATCCTAACAATAGTGTCGTATACCGCAGAATCACCATGAGGGTGATATTTACCGATGACATCCCCGACGATACGAGCTGATTTCTTATAGGGCTTATTCCAATCATTCCCCAGCTCACTCATCGCAAACAAGACGCGACGGTGAACCGGTTTCAAACCGTCCCGCACATCGGGCAGCGCACGCCCGATGATCACACTCATGGCATAATCTAGGTATGACTGTTTAAGTTCGTCTTCGATATTAACGGGTAATATTTCTTTAGCCAGCTCACCCATAAAGCTAAAATTCCTATAATTCAGAAGTCTTTGGGTAGTTCGAACCGTTCTTCAATACTTGAGAACGACACTAAACTCCCTCTTTATTTGTTATATATTTCCTGAGCAGCCTATTTCATAACAAAGCTTGATTGGCAGTGTTTGAACGCAAATTCAGGCAAGCAACGCCAGCGAAAAGCATCGGCAAATTAAAAGCCCCAAATCATACCACATTTCATCGCTATTAGGAGCTATTAAAGATGTAGTTTTTCCTTGCCCCTCAACTATCTCCATCTAAGCTTAAAGTACATCAATATCAAAAAGTAACGGCTGGGCACTTTTACGCGCACTACTGCTGCGCGGCTTTGCCAGCCAACAACGAATTCAATTTGAAAGTAATTATGAAAAAATTTTTAGTCGTCGAAGACAGCCCTCTGGTCATCAAAATTATCCGACACATTGTGAAGCTTGATGCGTCACTCAACTTCGATTCAGCGGCATCATACCGAGAGGCTGTTGAGCTCATCGAGAAAAACGGCAATGAATTCTACCTAGCTGCCGTGGTTGACCTAAACCTACCCGATGCACCTAACGGAGAGATCGTTGACCACACCCTAAAACTAAAAATCCCCACCATTGTGCTGACCGGCAGCTATGATGAAGACAAACAAGTCAAAATGCTTGAAAAGCCCATCGTGGATTATGTAATTAAAGAGAGCCGATTCTCTTATGAGCAAGTATTAAAGCTTATTCATAGACTACACAAAAACCAACACATTAAAGTACTGGTTACTGATGACTCCAGCACCTCCAGAAAATACATTACCTCAATGCTGAAAACCCACCTCTATCAGGTTATCGAGGCGGAGGATGGAGTGCAGGCACTCACCGCATTGCAGCAGCATCCAGACATCAAGCTGCTAATAACAGACTACAACATGCCTAATATGAACGGCTTTGAGCTGGTTAAAAATATTCGTCGAGAGGTCGACAAAAACTCATTGGTAATTATTGGACTCTCAACTCAAGAAGGCGGCGGTCTTTCAGCAAAATTCATTAAGAACGGCGCTAATGATTTTTTACCCAAACCTTTTAGTCATGAAGAATTCCACTGCCGCATTCTTCACAACATAGAAACTATGGAACATGTTGAAGCCATTCAATATGCAGCCTACCACGACTATCTCACCAACCTCTTCAATCGACGATATTTTTATGAAAAGGGAGCCGAAACACTCGCTATCACCCAAAAAAAATCCACCCCTACCTGTCTAGCCCTTATAGACATTGATCACTTTAAAAAAATCAACGATAACTATGGCCATGATGCGGGAGATCAAGCACTTAAAGAGGTAGCAAACATGTTGCACCAAGCTTTTGGTCGCTTTCTCTATGCAAGAACAGGAGGAGAGGAATTTTGCGTTCTACTGGCCGGACTCGATATCACTAAGTCAGCCACTCTATTAGAGAATTTCAGAATATTGGTCGAAGACCATATCATCATGCTGGATAACACCAGCATAACCCTTACCATCTCCGCGGGTATCGCTCAAGATCACCACAACAATTTGGACGAGCTATTAAGCGAGGCCGACAAACAACTCTACCAGACCAAACTTTCAGGAAGAAATCAGATAGCGATGGCAGAATAAAGAAATACAAAACCACTCCCCCTGCGGAACTACCGCAGGGCTCAAGCTAATTAAACACCACCGTTTTATTCTCGTAAATAACCACACGATCTTCAATATGATTACGCAATCCACGGGAGAGAACCATTTTTTCCACATCCTTCCCTAAACGAACCATATCCTCAGTGGAGTCCCGGTGACTCACCCTGATAACATCCTGATCAATAATAGGCCCTTCATCCAGGTCTTGCGTCACATAATGGCAGGTTGCACCAATCAGCTTTACCCCGCGATCATAGGCTTGATGATAAGGCTTGGCACCAGCAAATGAAGGCAAAAAGCTATGATGTATATTGATCACACGCCCCGCATACTTCTCACAGAGGTCAGGCGGCAAAATCTGCATATAACGCGCTAACACCACCACATCGGTCTCATACTGGTCGATCAACTGTGACACCTGGGCAAACGCTTCCGGCTTATTCTCTTTTGACACAGGAACATGATGATACGGAATGTCATGCCACTCAACCATACGGCGCAAGTCATCATGATTCGACACCACAGCGACAATATCAACATCCAACTCATTGCTATGCCAACGATGAAGAATATCCGCCAAGCAGTGCGACTCTTTTGACGCCATTAAAACAACACGCTTTTTTATGGCTGAGTCAGACACACTCCAATGCATACCATACTCTTTGGCAATAGGCTCAAAGGCGATACGAAACGAGTCCAGATCGAAAGACATGGAGCTAGCCTTAATTTCATTCCGCATAAAAAACCAACCCGTCTTTTGGTCGGCATGATGGCTCGCTTCCGTAATCCACCCATTGTAGGTGGCTAAAAAATTACTTACCTTAGCAACAATGCCCGTACGATCAGGGCATGAGATAACCAGACGATATGTTCTTTCCATTTGATATATTTAAAATTCTTTTGTAATTAAAGCGGCAATCATACTCGCTAGTTGGCTAGTTGGCTAGTTGGCTAGTTGGCTAGTTGGCTAGTTGGCTAGTTGGCTAGTTGGCTAGTTGGCTAGTTGGCT
>JBFKTM010000177.1:0-6449 GCA_041636295.1 Oleiphilaceae bacterium | reverse complement strand
TTTCATCCTCAGCAGCAAGTTATCCTTTGTAATACCAGCATTATTAACCAGTACCAGAGGAGCACCATACGCTGACTTTACCTGATCGATCCCCTGCTCCACAGAGTCTGAATCTGACACATCCATAACAATCCCATCTCCCTTTAACCCCCAACGAGCAAAGTAGTGAGAGATTGATGATGCCCCCTCTTCAGTTGTTGCAGTCCCTATAACGGTATAATCCTGCGTTGCCAGCGTTTTCGCTATCGCCTTGCCAATTCCACGGCTCGCTCCAGTAATCAGCGCAACTTTATTATCTAACGACATTCACAAACTCCTTTGTAGCAAATCCTATTGTGCAGTTTCGGTGACTGCAGCTTTTACACTCTCAGGCTGCTCAATATTGTAGCCACTAAGGCTTCGATCAATTCGCTTTGCCAGACCAGTCAATACCTTACCAGGACCACACTCAACAACAGCCTGAACCCCCTGAGCCGATAAACCATTAACACTTTGTGTCCACAACACAGGCGAGTAGAGCTGCTTAACAAGATTATCAATAATACGCTCTTTTTCAACCTCCGCTGTTGCAGAAACATTCTGCACAACAGGTATGACAGCATCATTAACGTTAAGCGTTCGAAGCGCCTCGCCCAACTTTTCAGAGGCACCTTTCATCAAATCACAATGAGATGGCACACTAACCGGCAACGGCAACGCCCTTTTTGCCCCTGACGCTTTACACTCAATGATAGCTCGATTAACAGCATCTTTACCCCCCGCAATCACCACCTGCCCAGGAGCGTTAAAGTTTACAGCAGCCACCACCTCACCACTGGCTGCCTTTTCACAAGCCGCAACGACCCCACTATCATCCAAACCAATAATAGCAGCCATCGCTCCATGCCCAACCGGTACAGCTTCTTGCATCAGCTGCCCCCGTAAGCGAACCAGTTTAACCGCATCCTTAAATGACAATACACCCGCCACTACCAGTGCTGAGTATTCGCCCAAGCTATGCCCTGCGACAGATACCGGTGCAACACCCCCTAGATTTTGCCAAACTTTATACAAAGCGATACTGGCAGTAAGAATGGCTGGCTGGGTATTTTCTGTTCTATTTAACTCCACCTCGGTACCATTACTCACCAGGGACCACAAATCAAAACCAAGCGCATCTGAGGCTTCGTTAAAACAGCTCTGAACAACCTCAAACTCTCTATATGCATCAGCCAGCATACCTACAGTTTGAGAACCTTGACCGGGAAATAACATTGAAATATTCATAGTAATCAGAGTAATTCTTTTATTTATTGGAGACGATTAGCAAAAGGTATAGTAGCCAAAACCGTGTTATCTACAGCAACAACTCGTCAAGGCGACTATTGATAAAGGCGGGCACCTGCCTCTCAACCTCTTCTACAGCCTGCTCAATAGCATATGAAAAAGATTGCGAATCAGCATTCCCATGACTTTTAACAACAACCCCTTGCAAACCGATAAACAGCGCACCATTATGCCGTGAAGGGTCGATCTGATTCATTAGTCGTTTCAGCATAGGCATAATCAGCTTACCCACTAAACGAGTATACCAACTTCGCTCAAACACGTTTTGTAACGCCTGATGTAGCATTTTAGCGACGCCCTCACCGGTTTTTAAAGCCACATTCCCGACAAAGCCATCACATACAACGACATCAGCGATGTCCGTAAAAAGATCCCCTCCCTCTACATAACCAATATAATTGACGCCATCACACTCAGCCAACATATGTGATGCAAGCCTTACCTGCTCATTACCTTTTATCTCTTCTTCACCGACGTTGATCAAAGCAACCCTTGGCTTTTCTATACCTTCCAACGCTTCAACCAGAATAGACCCCATGAGTGCAAACTGATAAAGGTGCTCAGCCGTACTATCGACATTAGCCCCTAAATCCAACACATAACAACGCCCTTGAGGAGAGGGAAGTAACTTAGTAATAGCAGGGCGATCAATACCGGGACACATCCTCAATATTGAGCGGCCCAGCAACATTAACGCACCGGTATTCCCGGCACTAACGCACGCATCAGCATCTCCGTCTCGAACCAATTGAAGCGCTATAGCCATAGATGAATTTTGCTTGGTACGTAACGCTCTGGATGGTTTCTCATCCATTAACACAACATCTGGAGCATGCCGAACGGTAAGACGAGGAGAGTTATATATAGAAGTGTATTGGGAGGCCTTTAAACGCAACAAGGCCTCGAGCTTGTCTTGATCACCGACCAAAACAATACTCAAGGCCTCATTTTTTTTGAGACTTTCTAGTGCTGCAATGACAGTCGCCTGGGGAGCAAAGTCCCCACCCATTGCATCAACAGCAACAGTGACTCTATCTACCAAAGCAGTATTAGTCGTCAGAAGACTCGATCACCTTTTTACCGCGATAGAATCCATCTGGAGTCACGTGGTGACGACGATGAATTTCACCGGTTGTTGGATCTGTAGACAGCGTAGTAGAAGTTAGCGCATCATGTGAACGACGCATACCACGCTTAGATCGAGTTTTTTTGTTCTGTTGAACTGCCATTTGTCATTTACTCCTAAGTAATCTCAGATACGAATTCTGCTCTACTTATCAAATTTAATTTTAGACAAAACCTCAAATGGATTTGGCTTAGTCTCTTCCTCTCCCTCATCGCCAAGCTGGTTGACGGCCGAGGTATCTACTTTGCAGTCTTTTGAGTCGTGATAAGCATACATTGGAACACTAAGAAGTAACTCTTCGTCCAATATTTCAGCTAGCGCCATATCGTCCGGCTCAACAATAAGCGGCTCATAAATCTTCGGCAGATTTTTCGCGTGCTCATCACTTAGCACAATTCCTAAAACAAACTCATCATGAATTGTTTTAACAACCGGCCCTAAACAGCGTTGGCAGACCATAGTCAGGTCACAATCCAACGTGCCACTTAGCGTTCTAATATTTTGCTCATCTCGACCAAACACCAACGCTGCATCCACCTCGCCTTCAGAGACAACAAGCAATTCTGAAACTCTCGGCAGTTTACTTAGAGGAATAGAGCCCACAAGCTCAATACCCTGGTCTGCAAATTTCAGTGGATCAACAGTAATTGGTAAGGACATCTTTGACATAAGCGCGCAATTTTAGGGGTGAAACTTAATATTGTCAAAACATTCTAACGAAATTAGCATAGATTCTAATTTACATTGCCACAAACCTGGCTAACCTCCCCTTTAAGCCCAGCAAAAGGATAACTCATGAGCCCATACCCCCTCGTTCTCGCCTCGACCTCGCCCTACCGAAAAGCCATTCTGGAAAAAATAAACCTGTCTTTTATTACAGTCTCACCTGATACAGATGAAACCATGCTAAATAATGAAGAACCAGACTCATTAGTAGCTCGCTTAGCTCGCGAGAAAGCGAGCTCCATTAAATCAAATTATCCGCAGCACCTCATTATTGGCTCGGATCAAGTCGCCACATTAGAAGACCGCACAATTTTAACAAAACCCCTCACCCACGAAAAAGCGACCCAACAACTCCAACGCTGCAGCGGCAAGACTGTACGTTTCCATACCGGCCTATCGCTACTTAACTCCGCCACAAATAACCAGCAAACAGTGATTGAACGTTTCGATGTACTGTTTCGCACATTATCGGATAGCGAGATTGAAAATTACCTAATCACTGAAAAACCCTACCACTGTGCCGGGAGCTTTAAGGTTGAAGGCTTAGGGATCTGTCTTTTTGAAAGACTCATAGGGGATGACTTCAACTCACTTATAGGCTTACCCCTCATTCGTTTATTACAACTACTGCGGAACGAAGGAGTCAATCCACTAGAACACTAAAGACGCATACCAAAAAGGCGCATTAACAAAGCGCCTTTAATCAAAATTCAACTCCACCTACTGCAGCGAGATATGACCTTTAGCAAGACTGGATGACAGCGCATTACCCACAGATGCGCCAAGCCGTTGCGTAAACTTCTCAAACGGATCAGGTTTTGGAGTGAAATTTACAATATTTTCTTCTCCCACCACCTCTCTCGCAACAAACCCAGGACTACCCAAGCCATCAATAAGCCCCAATTCCAAGGCTTGCTCTCCACTCCATACCAATCCGGTAAACATCAAAGGGTTCTCTTTCAATCTCTCTCCTCGCCCCTCTTTGACCTTACCGATAAATTGTTTATGCGTGGTATCCAAAACCGACTTCCAAAACATCACCTCTTCAGGATTCTCAGGAGAAAAAGGATCAAGAAACCCCTTATGCTTTCCTGAAGTATAGTTTCGTCGCTCCACACCCAGCTTATCCAAGGTTTCGACAAACCCAAAGCCTGCAGCAGTAACTCCTATCGAACCCACCAAGCTCGCCTTATCCGCATAGATCTCATCGGCGGCCGCCGCAATATAGTAGGCACCTGAGGCACCAATATCACTAATTACCGCATAAACCTTAGTATCCGGATTCAAAGACCTTAACCGCCTGATCTCATCATAGACGTATCCAGACTGCACTGGACTACCTCCAGGACTATTTATCCGCAGAATGATCCCTTTCGTTTTTTTGTCTTCAAAGGCATCACGCAAGCCAGTAACAATTGTGTCTGCCGCTGCATCCTCATTGGCCGCGATTACGCCATTTATATCCACTAAGGCGGTATGCGCATCCCCCTTTGCCACAACACCTTTGTCAACCCCAGCGATGAACATGTACAGAATCGCAAACAAATAGACGAATGTCAGCAGCTTAAAGAATATCCCCCAACGACGGGAGCGTCGCTGCTCGACACTCAACTGAAGCATCGTCTTCTCTATAATCTTCCACTCTTTACTATTTTCAGGCCTGCCGTCACTCAATTGATCATCCCCAAACATTCAACAAATAAATTCACTTTCACTTTCACTTTCACTAAATCAACCAGACTTCTACCAAGAAAGACCTGACTTTCAATGCAATTTTGTAAAAGATCAACATAAAATTCAAGACACTACTCAAGACACTACTTATTACACAAGACTAGCAGCTCACTCATATCGTCCACCACAGCAAGTGGTGCATGACGTCTCAAGCGGCCCACGTCCTGAGCCCCAAAAGAGACACCCACACGATCCACTCCGGCCAGCCTCGCCATCTCCATATCAAACTCCGTATCCCCAACCATCAACAACTCTTCTGGAGAAACGTTTAATTGCGACATTATCTCTTCCAACATTAATGGGTGCGGTTTTGACCTACTCTCGTCCGCACACCGCTCAACGGAAAAATAATGGCCCAATCCGGTTGCTTCTAAAGCACTCTCCAACCCCCGCCGGCTTTTTCCGGTCGCAACAGCCAACATTACACCCTGTCCCTTCAAGCCCTCCAGCACCTTCTCAACATTGGGAAACAGGCGCTGCTGCTCACGAGTATTAGAGAAAAAAACCTCCCCATAATGAGACCTGAATTCTTCAATGCCAGCTATCGAAATAGAGGGATAAATCGTTTTGATCGCTTCTTGCATGCCCAGACCAATAATACCCTTTAAGCTCTCATCATCCCTAAAATCCAACCCCATGCGCTCTGCAGCCATTCGCAAACAAACAACGATATGATCAATTGAGTCAACCAGCGTCCCATCCCAATCAAAAGCTATTGCACGATACCTCATTTAACACCTTCTACTTCTTAGCAGGCAACGAATCCAACACAACCCTAAAACTTGATTCATAGGGCGCCTTAAATACGCTAACCTTACGTTCGCTTGGCAGTTTAATCGTAATTTCAGCCGCATGAAGCATTAGTCGTTTTGCACCAAAACGCTTCATACCATTATTCGCATCCTCTATGCCATACTTCTCGTCGCCCAATATGGGATAACCAGCAAACGCAGCATGAACTCGTATTTGATGCGTACGCCCAGTAATTGGGCTAGCCTCAACAAGGGAATAGGCCTCATACCCTTGCAACAATTTAAACTTGGTTAACGATGCCTTCCCCTCCTTGGTAACTTTTACAACACGCTCACCGGATCTCAACTCATTTTTTAATAGCGGCGCATTAATCTCACTAATATGTTTCGGCCAGCAACCAACCACAACGGTATGGTATATTTTTTTTATACTATCCTCTCTGAGGCATTGATGCAGATATTTCAGCATCGATCTTTTTTTAGCAATCAATAGACAGCCTGATGTATCTCGATCCAATCGATGAACCAACTCCAAAAACTTTTCGTTAGGCCTCATTGCGCGCAGCGCCTCTATAACCCCCAGATTAATACCACTACCCCCATGAACCGCCAGGCCGGAAGGTTTATTGATAATCAGTAACTCACTATTTTCAAATATTACGGACGATTCCAGCAGCTTAGCCACACGATCACCCGGCTTAACTGGCGCTGACTCACCTCGAACACTAACCGGAGGTATACGAACAACATCCCCCACCCCTAATTTGTACTCTGGCTTAACCCTT
>JBFKTM010000176.1:0-6467 GCA_041636295.1 Oleiphilaceae bacterium | reverse complement strand
GGCGGCCCCGGGTGCGGTTACGCATGCGTGAGGCATGGCTGATAATCTGCTCCATGGCAGCATAGATAAACCCCATGAACTGTATTTCAGCCACCGGTTTCAATCCTTGGCAAGCCATACCGACCGTGATGCCGCTAATGAGTGTTTCTGCGAGAGGTGTGTCCATTACCCGCTTTAATCCAAACTCTTTGCGGAGGTCAACCGTGGCTCTGAATACGCCCCCATTGGCCCCGACATCTTCCCCCAACATAACGACGTCAGGGTCTTCTTCCATGGCGTGGGCCAAGGCCAGGTTGATGGCTTCGATCATGGTCTGATTCGACACTGTCTTCTGATCGTCGCCTGTGGAGTGCGGTGCTGTTATCTTGCTATTCATGTTGAGACCCTCCGAGTTGGCAGAGTTCATCGTACTGTTGACGTAATGATAGCGGCAGTGACTCGAACAGATGGTCAAACATGGCCGAAGCTGGTTCGGGCTCAATGCTCAAGTACTCTGCAACGGTCTCATCAACCTGTTGTTTTACCGAGGCTTGCAGATTGGTTTCCTTGTCGGCGTTCCACAGATCATGATGATGCAGGTAGTCACGCATGCGCTTGATCGGCTCCAGATCCCAGCCGCGTTTCAACTCCTCACTGCTGCGGTAGCGGGTGGCATCGTCGGCGGTGGTATGGTCGCTCAAGCGGTAACTGATGGCTTCGATCAGGGTTGGACCTTTGCCGGCGTGGGCTCTGGCCAGCGCTTTCTGCATGGCATCGTACAGCGATACAAAATCATTACCGTCGACTTGTAGTCCGGGAATTCCCGCAGCAATGGCTTTTTGAGCCAAGGTCTCCGCGTGGCACTGCATCTCCCGGCGAGTGGATATCGCCCACTGATTATTATTGATCACCATGACCATTGGCAGCTGCCAAACACCACTGAGATTGAGGCTTTCGAGAAAGTCCCCCTTGGAGGTTGAGCCATCGCCGCCGGTCACTACCGCTGCACGCTTCTCGCCTCGAATTTTAAAGGCAGATGCAATGCCTGCTGCGTGACAAAACTGGGTGGCTATCGGTACACAGACAGGCAAGTCTTGTGGGCAGTTTTTGTAAGCACTCCCGCGTTCATCCCCCCCCCAGTATTGTAGAATCTCGGCCAGCCTGACGCCTCTAAGATATTGTGTCGCATGGTCACGATAATAGGGAACAAACACATCGTCTGCGCGCATCGCCAAGCCAATGGCCACATTGATCGCCTCCTGACCCAGCGAGGAGGGGTAGGTGCCGAGTTTGCCGGTTCGCTGCAACGCCACGGCTTTCTGGTCGAAGGCTCTAATCAACACCATCTCTTGGTAGGCCCTAAGCAATAATTCATTATTGATGGAGGCTGGCAGTGGGTTAAGCAGTTCGCCATCGTTTGCGATGTATTGGGTCGCGCTGATTGAATACGTATACGTTTTATTCATGCTCTGTTCTCCGTACATGGGCGCTCCATTGGTTAAAACGAAAGGTTAAAACGAAGGATCAATACGACGATTCGGTATAGAGCCGCTGTTGTGCAATCTGATCGGCAACTTCGCTACTGGGTTTATGTTGACTCTCTGCTTCGCTAAATATTTCGGTCAGGGTATGGGCGATTTCACTGGTTTTGTTCGCGATTTCAGCATCGGGTCGATTGAGGTGGTGCAGTGAGGCGTAGATCAGCCCGCCGCCATTAATGACATAATCCGGGGCGTATAAGATGCCTCGTTCAAACAGATGAAGACCATCCTGCTCGGTGGCCAGTTGGTTATTGGCCGACCCGGCAATAATCTGGCACTTAAACTGGGGCAGGGTGTGATGATTGACGATGGCACCCAGACCGCAGGGTGAAAAAACATCACAGTCGACACCATAAATATCGTCTGGAGCGACGGCGGTAGCCCCGAACTCGGTTGCCACCTGAGTGAGGCGATCACTATTGATATCACTGATAATGAGTTTGGCTCCGGCATGGTGGAGTGACTGCACCAACGGATAACCAACATTGCCAAGACCCTGTACCGCAACGCGGATGCCTTTTAGATCCTGCTGCCTCAGTTTGCTGGCGACCGCCGCCTTGATGCCTTCAAACACCCCCTGCGCGGTATAAATAGAGGGGTTGTCTTCATGACTGGTGCTGGTGACGTGGCGGGTCTGCTGGCTGACAATATCCATCTCTGTGGCGGTGGTGCCACTGTCAATAGCGGTAATGTAGCGACCATTGAGTTCTTCAACGAAGCGGCCGAAAGCGGTAAAGAGTTCCTGGCGGTTAAAGTGGCCGTTAGGTTTCATAATGACGGATTTGCCGCCCCCTTGTGGCAACTTGGCCATCACGGCTTTGTAACTCATTCCTTTGGCCAGTCGCAGTGCATCATTGACGGCATCGTCGGCAGAGTTATAGTGCAAAAAACGGCAACCGCCCAGCGCGGGGCCTTTGCGCGTATCATGGATGGCAATAATGGCCTTGAGACCATGGTCGGGATCATACTTAAAATGCAGATCACTCACTTTGTGAGCTTTTAATCGTTGGAACATCACTAATCCTCCTCTCACGAGTAAGTCATGCAGCCAGTGATTAATGTCGTTAATAGAGCGCTGCCTGAAATACCCGGTTTTCACGTTTAGCACTTACGTTATTGAAACTGTTGTTGGCTTTTGGCCAGCCTGTTCTCACAGGTTTTGCAGTTCAAAGTGCCACAGGTTTTGCCCGCGTGTACGGAATCCGGTGATGTGTTAAGGAGAGGCAATATGCTGCCTTTGAATACCCTAACTCACACTACTATTCGAGTCTTCTGCTTAGACCGATTAAATGCAGAATTATTCCAAGTATAGTAATTATTTGGTTGTTTATTGAACTGATTCCATAGAAAGTCATGTTATATTAGCGATGTTGATGTGCGGGATGGTTATAACGCACGCTAAAATAGGATGGGAACAGAGTAGGAACGATGAAAACGATTGAGGAATTTAGTCTTACCACAATGCTGCTAAAACAACTCTATATTGGTAAGGTGGAGTTGGGCGATAAGTCTCAGGAGCTGTATCGAATCCTAAAAAAGCACCCTAAACTATTGGTGGCCCAGAATCATGGTTCCAGCGTAGGGGCGTTTGCCGGTTTAGTCGCCTTGACGGACATGTACCACCGCTCAGGAGGTTCAGACCGCAAGATGTTTGGTGTTACCTGGCGCACCTTTTATCAGCTACCGGTGTTAAGGCAGGTATTCTCTTATCTGACTCAGGTGGATGAGGCGGTTTCATTTGATACCGCGTACGAGCTGCTGACCGGTTCTGATTTTAGCGACTGCTGCATTATGCCAGAGGGTGAACTGTGCAATTTTGGTAATGGCCGAGATGTACAACCCTTTTTGAGTCCGCGGTTTATAGAGTTGGCGATTAAAGCCAAGGTGCCTGTGTTAGTGGTCTCTCATCTGGGGTCAGAAAATTGGTCTTGGGCTGTCGAAGTGGATAAAAAATATCAGGACTTGCTCCGCTGGCTGCCTCACAATATGAAAAAAGCCTTTAAGGATTCTGGCTTGATTAACATTCCTAAACCCTATCGCAAAAAACTCGACAAGCTCTATATCTCGTTCTATCTGTATCAGCCGCGATTAACCGAGTGGGATCTCTCTGAAGATCGTGAGGAGCGACAGCAGCAGTTGTGGAGCGAAGCTAACTGGGTGCGCAAAAAAATGCAAATGATGATCGCGCAGTTAGCAGAGCAGGCGTCCACCCGGAAAGAACCCTGTCCGGCCTAGGCAGGCGCTACTCTTCATATTTGGCGGGAGACGTGCCGGTCCAGCGTTTAAACGCACGACTGAAGGCACTTAGCTCTGAAAACCCCAGTAAAAACGCGATCTCACTCAGTGAGTAGCGTTTTTCTTTTATATAGCGAATTGCTTTTTCTTTTCTGACTTGTTCTATCAGCTCCTGAAACGAGCGCCCTTCCGTTTTTAGCTTTCGATAGAGCGTATGACGACTCATGTGCAGCTGTGCCGCAATCTTTTCGGCATCGACCGCGTCTTTTGACAGCTGCTTGGAGATAATCTGCTTAACCTGGGCGGAAATGGACTTTTTTGATCTGAGCTTATTGAGCAGTGTTTCCACATGACGGGTCAGAACCTTGTGAAGGTAAGGGTTCCGTTTTGGCAGTTCAAAATCCAGGAAGTGCTTTTTAAAGACGATGGAACAGTAGGGTTGATCAAACCGTATCGGACATTGAAACAGGCGCTGATACTCCTCGATATAGTCTGGTTGCGGGTGGGTAAACCCCACATATTCCATTTTCAGCTGGGAGTGAATGAAGGATCGTGCCCTGGCCACCGATATCGCCATGGTGCGATCCATATTGGCCCTTGAATAGTAGTCGGGGCTTTCACAAATATAGTTAAGGTGGGCAAATTCATCGTCCACAAAAAACTCAACCCGCATACCGGCGTTGACCAGTTTGTAGAACCGCTCAAACTGTTTTAACGCCTCCCCCAGGGTCGCACTGTTGAAAAAGATATGGCCGATAACCCCCATTTCATCAGGGTTAACTTTCTCTCCAAGATGCAGGCCAATGGCCGGGTCTTTGGTGAATTTTTCGGCAACATCCCAGAGCGTGTGGAAATCCGCCAGTGAGATACGGTAGTCAGGCTGATCGAGCTGATCTAACTGAAGCCCGGTCTGGGCCTCGATTGATTCCCGGGAAAGCCCCTTTTTAATCAGGTAGCTTGATAGTGAACGGGCCGACGAGGCACTCACTGTCACGTCGCTAACATTATCCTTTTGCTTGTCGCCGATGCTTGCCACAGGTATCAATCCTCATAGGCTGAGTTGTTAAAAGAGTTATTAAAATTGTTTAGCGATCTTTTAACCTGTCTTCACTGAGTATTTCAGGTTTGGGGGAAAATGCAATGCTTACCCTTTGGCGGGTGTTGCCCAGAGCAGGCATTGTTCCAACACTGTGACTTTTTACCGGTATGTCCGGAAAGTAGAGACGTTTTACCGTAATACGGCAATATTGCAACGATCAGTCAAATGATCGACCCAGAATGTCAAGCGCCTGAAATATCCATTCGCTACTATGAGCCTGTAACCTAAACAAATTGCCCGATATGCCCTGACAACATAACCATCAGGGGGTAGCGAGAAAACCAAACTCATTGACGCAAAGAGAGAATAATCATGGAACTAGAGATTTTTGTACCCCATACAGACCTTGAAAGACAAAACATGGAAGCACTGGTCGCTTACCTGAGCGATATGTACTACTGGTAGAGTTTTACTGCAGCCAGCCAAAATTGCAGTAAGTTGTCAGCATTTGTTTTATCAGGGATTGATGATCCAGTTGAGACTATTGATGATGCTTTGCTCCGCCACCCTCGTTAGGGTGGCTTTTTTGTGTTGTACTAGCAGCCAGCCCCGCCCTGCTGAACAGCGAACGGCGTGCCTCCAATATTGACTCGGCCGTCATTTTGCAGATACAGGGGAAAAGCGCCCTGATCCCCATAATCGGTTCTATAGTTCAACATGATAAATTGCGCTTTTTGTTGCACCTCCCATCGGCCCGTAATGGTGTTATTGGATGCGCCACCGGCGATGGAAGTGCCGCCTGCGCGAGGGCCGGGCACGGACCAGCTCCCTTCCTTGTAGTAGTGATAGCGGCTGTCATGGCAAAAACTAATCACAGTGAGGGTGCTGTTGGAATTGATGACCGAGCCGGAGTACGCGGTGAGCTTCGCGCCCTTTAGTCCTTGTGTCCACTGCTGAGCCAGAGAGTCTGCCACGGTAGAGGTGGCGAACGAATGAAACGCGAAGGCAAGCGCAGTAGTGGAATGTCTCATTCGTAGCATTCTATTCCCCTCCCTTTAGTAGGATAGTAGAAATTCAATGCATGAACAGATAAGGCCCTGAGAAGGGCCTTTTACGGGAAGTTAGCGTTACACGATATGGTCGGTAGAGTAGTAGTTGGTCTTACTCCACTTACGCTTGTGGTGACGGCGCACTTTCGAGCGAATCTTGCCGTTCACGTAGACATAGCCTAAGAAGGTGGTGCCGCGGAAGGTGTATTGGGTTGACCATCCGGTCCAGTAGCTGTAACCGCCGGAGATCGCTTTCAGGGCTTTGCTGTCCAATTCATTGCTGCTGTCCAGGTCGGCAATGTTAAGGGCTAATGCAGTCATCGTAGTATCCTCTGTCTGAGTCTGTTTTATCTATGTGGTTTTAAGTGTTGAACCTTGATCGAATGTATCGTTGGTCTGTACTTAGGGGATTGCAGAGGCCGTGCCAGCGGTGGGTGATATTTGTTATTTGTTTTATAACATGTTGATATTAAAGGCGCTTGTGGCTTAGTTTTCGGTGTTATTTGGCTTTGGCAAGAGAGCGCACCAGGCGTTAATGTTATTCTGAAGCCACCAAAAAATGATTAGTGTTTGTTGATAAAAAACAGTTAGAGGCCTATCTTCGAAACTTTCAACGAACCGGGG
>JBFKTM010000175.1:0-6474 GCA_041636295.1 Oleiphilaceae bacterium | reverse complement strand
TAAGGTCATGGCAAACCAGAGTGACCTGGTCGAAGTGGTGCATACCCTGAAACAAGTACTGTGTGTTAAAGGCTGAGTGACTGAATCCGGCAACTGGACCGGATAACAACATTGAAAAAAGAGAGAGGAAAACCCGTGAAAACGAAAAAGCAGCAACGCAATGGCCATGCCTTCCACCCGATTATGAGCAAGGGCGGGGTGCATGAGAAATCAAACGGCGCCAAACGATTGGCCAAGAAACGTGAATTGAAGAGCCTTCTTAAAGAAGGCTCTTCTCATATTAGCCTCCATCAAGGTTGTGTAAGACGCTAAATCACCCGCTTTACGCCATAACACTTCCCCCCTGGCATGCCTCAGTCCAACGCCAATCTCATTATCTCAATTATCGACCCCCTCTCTGGAATTGTTCAAAAATTAACCCATACTATTGTAAACCCCCGTTCTGGTTGTTACTGGCAGGAGATCAAGCAATGAAGATGTTGATGAATGTCCACATCCCTCACGAGCCCTTTAATACACTGGTACGTAACGGAAGCGTCGGTGAGATTATTCAATCTATTATTGAAGCGATAAAACCCGAAGTGCTTTATTTCACTGAACAACATGGCACACGAGGTGCGGTGGCCATTATCAACGTCGAGCAGAGTTCACAAATTCCGTTTTACGCAGAGCCCTTTTTCTTGAATTTTGAAGCCGACGTTGAGTTTCGTATTGCGATGTCTCCAGATGACCTTGGCAATGCCGGGCTTAATACCTTGGGAGAAAAATGGGGGTAGACATCTCCTTGTACGTTTTTTCATCGAGCCAATATTGTATTAACTCTCGTTATTTAAGAAAAAGAGATTAAGGCAAAGAGACAACCTGTATACTTAGCCACAACGCTTTTGCACGCTTACCACAAACGAAAATATCGCGAACAACTTATGAATCGACAGAAAAAGATCAAACAAACCCTTAAAAAGCTGGCTAAAAAGGAGAAGGCCAAGAACGCCCCCAAAAACAAACCGCGGTACATCTCCAAGGCAGAGAGAGAGGCGCTTCAGGCAAACGAGACGATCGATATGGAACAAGCAACCGTAGCCAGCCCCAAATAGCAGGTTTTCAATAATGGTGTATGCTTAAAGAACCTTGTTCTGGAGCAGCCGCCATGAAAGAGCAGTTTATCGAGGCGAACGGCTTAACCTTCTGTTTTGAAGCCCGGGGTAACCCTTGCCATGAACCCGTGTTACTGGTTATGGGGCTGGGTGCACAAATGACACTCTGGCCCCCGGAGCTTATTCAGGCACTGGTTGACCAAGGCTACTATGTCATTCGTTTTGACAACCGCGATATTGGCCGCTCTACCGAGTTATCTGCTCGAATCAAGCAACCTATTCCACTCGCCTTCACTCGTTTTCGACTCGGTCTGCCCGTCGACGCAGCCTATACGCTACACGATATGGCAGACGATGCCGTGGCATTACTGGACGCGCTGGGGCTGAGTCAGGCTCACATCGTGGGTGCCTCCATGGGCGGCATGATCAGCCAGATTATCGGCGTAACCCATGCCAAGCGCGTGAAGAGCCTCACCTTAATCATGACCTCAAATAACAGTCCGAAGCTGCCGCTACCCGATATAAAAACGCTCTGGTATCTGAATGGTGGCGGCATTAAGGGTCATAGTGAAGAAGCCGTCATCAAACGCCTTTTAGGTTTCTGGAGTGTCGCCCAAAGCCCCAACTGGCCGATGCCGGAGGCAGCTCTTCGAGAGCGCATCCGGGCCGATTATCAGCGCAGTTATCGGCCCAGTGGCGTGCTCCGGCAGATGCGGGCGATTCTGGCCACCGGCAGTTTGTCCAACATTACCAAACAGATCGCCCGCCCGGTGAATATTATTCATGGTGCTTCAGACCCATTGATACGCCCCAAAGCTGCCCAGATATTATCCCATCAAATCCCCCATGCCACACTCACGTTGATCGAGGGCATGGGACATGACCTGCCCGAACCGGTCATTCCGCAAATTACCCGCGCGATGGGGCTTGAAGATAGGGGCTTGATGAAAGGGGCTTAAGGGTAGTGGCTTGAGGGTGGAGGCTTAAGACAGTGGTAATCCCGGTATTAATCCCCTAAAGTTTACCGTTCAAAAACAAAAAAACGTTTGAGCTTTAGTCAATTACGCTACTGGGGATAATACAGATGTCGTTACTCATTACTGGACTGGTCATTTTCTTTCTGATCCACTTAATTCCATCACTACCCTCATTCAGAGCAAACTTAATCAACAAATTAGGCGAGACCCCATACAAGGGCGTATTCGCACTCGCGTCTCTGGCGGGCTTTGTGTTGATTGTGATGGGTAAGGGGGCAGCGGCGTTTGTGCCGATCTGGAATCCATCGCCAATGTACGCAGTGTTTACCAAGCTGATGATGCTACCGGCAATGGTTTTTCTCATTGCCGCTTATGCCCCGTGTAACCTCAAGAGGCATACCCGTCATCCGATGCTATGGGGGGTCGTGTTATGGGCTGGAGGGCACCTGCTAATTAATGGAGATTTGGCTTCAATACTGCTTTTTGGCAGCTTTCTGGCCTACGCACTCTTCGATATGGCTTCGGCGAACGCCCGCGGTGCGACACTGCAAACCGAACAGAAACCGTTAATGAATGACATTATGGTTATTGTGGGCGGAGGCGTGGTTTATGCGCTTACCGGTCTATTCCATCAAAACCTGTTCGGCGTTGCGATTGTTTAGTGGATTTCGAGCAAACATCACTCTAAATTTCGGCACAGGCCGCCCTTAATTTCTAGCACCTGTCACCTTTAATATCTAAGACCCGTCACCCTGTGGCTTGACCACAGGGTCCATAAATAGGCTACTAAACGAGTATGGCAACTACCAGCTGCACCCTGCGTCAGGGGTGTCCGCCACCACCGTAGTTAGATGATAACTATAATCACCATCAATGGCCTGAGTGCCCTCTTGCCCAGCATGCTCACCAATAATATAGGTTTCATTTTTAGCAATACCACCGTCGGCATAAGCCCAGATATCCGTGTCGGCATTGCCATAGGCCCGCACAATATCGAGTTCCAGGTCATTGATCAGATGTTTGATATAGGCAGTTTTGTAGGCTTGGGTTTGTGGGCTAACCGGATTTTCAGCATTGCTATCGGTGCGCAGATGCCAGCCAAATAGCCCTTTGGTGTTGAACCAGTCACGGGTCATTTTAGCCATCCAGTACTGACGGCCAGTTAGGTAGACTACCTGATACCCCTTATTAACATAGGCCCATACCGTCTCTTCGGCATACCCATGGGTCGCCGCCGCCTCAATTCCCAGATAGTCGCCAACCGCTTCAAAGTCGTTAAGCGTCAAGGTACCGTCGATATCAAATAACACGGTCTTGCGACCCGGTTTCACCACAGTTAAGTATCCGGTTGCCTCAGACAAATCACCTTCTACCACCATTTTAACCGCATAATCACCTTCCACTTTGTTTGCTACCGGTACATACACTTTGCCATCACTGTTGGTTTTGTAACGGCCAACATACTCCCAATCGGTTTGGCCGGTGCCGAAGATGTAAGCACGCACATACTCATTTTCGAGATCTTTATGAATCACACTGCCGTAGTCAAACTTACCGACGATGGTGGCGCTGCTTCCTTCTTTCACCAGTTCGTCATGCACCATGTGAAAAGGGCGGTGGAACCATGACAGCATGGTATTACCAAAACTACGGAAGCTTTTTTTGGCCGGTTTTACGAACTCCGGGGCGGAGTATACCGAGAAGTAATCTGGACAGCTGTGTGACTGTGCATTGGAAAACGAGCTGAACACCATCAACAGTGCACTCAGCATACTCAAAGTTAGACGTTTCATTACATGGATTCCCTAATTATTATTTTAAGTTTGTTATTGCTTATGGCGCTACAGGCACAATTGTACTGATTCCGCACTTCAATTATGTGACATAGTATCACTTAACGAAAATACGGTGATCGCACGTTAACGTACGAAGTAGGCATGATTAGGGGAAATTTGTAGCCTTGATGCAAGGAGGAACGACTGGAATCAAGGTTTTACCATGGGATTGTAATGCTTGTCATGGCTCTCAGTAACCATTGTCGGGTTAAAACCCGTACACTAAAAATAGTCGTTTCTGGATGGGCACTAACTAGCAGTACAGCTTGATTCCGCCGCAGCTTTGTCAAGAGTACGACAACTAAAGGTCAAGAAATAGTTTTGCCTGAAATAGGCGACAATCTGACAACAATAATGATCAGTTTGCTCTGAATTTTCACAAAAAGGTACAAGCTAAATGGTGTAGCAGAGGACACCACAAACCCTGATTAATCTCAGGGTCTATGGTGTTGTGTATATACTAACTCAGCCGATTATGACTTTTTGATTTCCAGCAGTTCTACTTCAAAAATCAACGCTGAATTAGCCGGGATCGCCGGGCTTGGACTGCGGGCACCATAGGCCAGCTCGGACGGCAGGTAAATTTTCCACTTGTCACCCACTTTCATCAGCTGTAGTGCTTCAGTCCAGCCTTTGATCACTGCATTCAATGGAAATTCAGTCGGCTGGCCACGCTCTACTGAGCTATCAAAAACGGAGCCATCAACCAGTGTGCCGTGGTAGTGAACAGAGACGATATCTGTTGCTTGCGGATTTTCGCCCTCACCGGCACCTTGGGTCATCACTTCATATTGCAGGCCACTTTCTGTTGTAGTGACCCCTTCACGCTTCGCATTTTCAACCAGGAACTCTTGACCTTTGGCTGCTTGCGCAGAGGATAGCGCATTACGTTTTTCTAGCTCTCTGTCACGAACCGCTTCTGCAGCAACTTTGATAACATCATCATCTAACTGCTGCTGACCGGCCAGGGCATCACGCATGCCTGCGGCAATGGCATCCACATTCATCGCCAGTTCTTGCTGCTTTAAGTTTTTGCCAATGTTGAGGCCCATGCCATAACTGACTTTATCCATATCTGATTCGAGTTTTACCTCGTTCGCCTGCTCACCGTTACAGGCTGTTAACGCCAACCCAAAAACACTGATGCCGGCTAGTTTTATAAGATTCATCTAGTTTTCCCAATGTGGTCTTTGCTGAAAAGTTGAGAAGTCTAACCTGTTGGTTAACCCCTTACGCGGTACCCCATCATAGCGTTAATTCAATGGCTTGGGTATCGTCTAAGGGCGAGCTGGTTCAAACATTGATAACAAAGCAGAGAGCCTAAACTCTCTGCTTTGTTCCATTATTGATTTAACAGGTCATTTAGTCGGATTTGAAAAGCAACTCTCATGGCCGCACGCTTAGCTGTTTCAGGGGTAGGATGTAAGCCGTCTCCGCCATGTTCAAATCCTTTCCACATATCCACTTGAATGGCTTGGGGTAACTCGGCGGCTATACGGGAAAGGTGTATATTTCTCATCTGATTGTAGTCTGCCTCTCCGATCATCCAGGAGAGACCAAACAACTGCCCGGCTAACGGCAAATCAAGATCCTCATAACGCGGCAATAGGTCATAAACAGGGGTGATTCCCTCATTAATGGCACGTTGACCAACCGCGATTAACCGGTCGATATATTGATTAACCTGCTCAACCGAGCAGGGCTGAGCTTGCGACTGCGGAATACCAAACGCATCTGAATGCAAACAGTCATTCCCCATTACAATCACCACATAACGGGCATTGGTACTAACAACCTGGCCGCTATTGGGGTCTCTGGTCTGAACACGTGCTAACGCTTTGGTGAACTGTTTATCATACCCTTGCCAACCTATACCAGGGGTACATTCCGGATTACAGGCAGTGCGATCAAATGTGGTGGCACCGGCCTGCGCTTCATTAATAACAAAACCAGGCAGCAGCGGGGAGCGAGTCAACGCTTGGCCCAGCGACAGGTAACTGCCGAATCCAACCGATATTCCCCCTAACGGGGCCTGCAACTTATCATTGAACGGAACGCTGCCATTGACATAGGAGGCGCCAATAAGCAGCAGTGCCTCTTCAGCCATAACCTGAAAAGAAACCACCAGTGACAACAGCATGATTGCCAATTTATTCATAATAACTCCATCTATTTGTTTTTATTGATTGACGAATTTCCGATCACCATCCTAACGGTTATTTAGCCGTCGATGCACCCTCTGAACGACAGGAAACTGCGACACCCATCTAGCAAACGGCTACTTCGCAAAGAAAGTTGCGACACCCATCTAGCACGCACCAAAAATAAGCGTTTATTTTGTCGAAAGAGCCGGGGTAAGCGGGAGCCATGCTGGCCTATTGGTAGGTGTAAATACCTACCTGTCTTCGGGTGCAAACGAGAATTAATTTAACCTACATCAATTCATATAAAGACCAGCTCCTTTTAAATACTCGGCTCAATAAATACCACTAAATAGTTAGTTGACGGCATTTGTCTCTCTAGTCGTTTCTATTAACCAAGCGGGCAGGCAGTTCTCGAAAATGAATT
>JBFKTM010000174.1:0-6477 GCA_041636295.1 Oleiphilaceae bacterium | reverse complement strand
TCAAATAGACATAATTCAATATCACCGAAAATGCACGCAGGCTGGCTTCACGCCATGTCTTACCCGATACCCAGTGATCAGGGTCTCGATCGGGGTCGTTAGTGAACGCATGATGGTAGTCATGAATCTTGGCAAATAGCGCAAACGGGATCAGTAAAAAAGGAATAGTCATACTCCACCCCATTACTCTCTCTAAGGGCTTCATCCAGGAGACCTCATGGGCAATATTGCCATGCCCTGCTTCATGGACAACGGTAAACGCCAGGTAAAGCAATACCGTCGCAACCATCATCCCCACAGTAAGACTCACCGCATCGGTGTAGACCGCAGAAATTAACCCTATATACCCAATGACCACGCCAACAAAAAGCGCCACGGTGCCCCAGGCAATACCACTAGCGTAATCGGCCCAATCCTTCATTGGCTGGGGTCCCTCCTTTGGCAAGTATTGACGGGCTAAAACCTTTGCATCCATAAACCATCTCCGAGAAACTCATTATTATTAATAGCTCATGGTTAATTTACTCACTCTGATCCGCTTCATTTACCTTTTTACGCCACTTTCTTGCCATTTTATGCCAGCCTATCTACTGTCTGTAATTCAAGATCCATTGGGAGAAGTGATGAATACACCGTATATCAGTACCAGTTTTTTAAGAGGTTTTAGCGCATTGGTACTTGCCAAAGGGGGTAACCCATCATCAATTTATGAATCAGTAGGGCTCGATAGGGAGATCTTTATTGAGGAAAGCCTGCTCATTCCTTTCGATAAATTTGTCTATCTTTTGGAAGCTGCCGCCACGCAGCTAGACTTCCCAGACGTTGCCATGCAGTTGGCCCGACAACAGGATATGATGATTCTGGCCCCATTGGGGCCGATACTTAATCGCTGCAACAATGTCTCGGAAGCCTTGGCTGCTATTATCAAATACTTAAAGATTCTGGTGTCTGGTTATCAGGTTGATATTCAAACTCAGCAAGATTGTCTTACCCTAACCTTTAATCTTGAACTCCCCCACATTCAGGAGCTGGTTCAGTACCAAGACTATGCAATGGCCAGCGCGGTAACGGTTCTCTATGGTTTGCTCGGAAAAACACACCCGATTCGTGCCTGCTATTTTTTACGCAGTGAACGAAACCAGAAACGCATTTCTGACTATGCCCGATATTATGGCTGCCCGGTTGCCTTTAACTGCCGAACGCTTGCACTAACGGTTGACAACTCGGTTCTACACAAGGATATCGGGCATCTCATTAAGCAGGTCAATGCCCGAGTAAACACCGCACTGTCTTCCAACAATGAAGGGGTTGTAGATCTGGTCTCAAAGGTCATCAGCTTTTCACTGGCCAATGGCAGCAGTCACATTAAAGATATCGCATCGTCCATGAACTACAGCCAGCGTACACTTCAACGCAAACTGGGTGAACACAATACCTCGTACAGCGCCCTGCTAGACACCGTCCGCTTTAACATGGCCAATCAATACCTCAAGAACACCGACTATCGGCTAACCGATATTGCGGTACTGCTGGGGTATAGCAACCTAAGCGCCTTTAGTCGTAGCTACCACCGCTGGAGTGGGGTTTATCCCAAAGAGGTTCGAAAGCGGATGCCTAACCTCCGCTATTAACCCCTATGCCACTCATAACTATTGTGCCAGTCAATTTGGGAATTATGGTCATTACCGAGTAGCACAAAGCCATCTACTATTATTGTTAACTACACGACTGTTGTGTCATTCGACTGTTCTCAAGACGGCACGAAATTCATAACACTACAGACATTTACGTACTGACAACAAGCACAGCAACAGGAGGTCTAGCATGGCTCACTGTCTAGTCACGGGTGGCAATGGATTTCTAGGTAGGCACTTAGTCGATAGATTGGTGGCAGCAGGGCACCAGATTACGCTGCTGCTGCGTACACCTACCACTCAGGCCAATCAGCTATTGATTGAAACCTGGCAAGAACAAGCCTTTGAACAAGGCGGTAACGTCACCGTATGGCAGGGAGATCTCACGCGGTCAGACCTTAGTGGCACAGCCATAGCCCTGAACCCGTTTGACCATATCTACCATTTGGCTGCTGTCTATGACTTGGCAGCGGATCGTGATCGTACACTACTCACCAATGTTGAAGGAACCAGAAACCTGCTGTCGAAGATGGATTCAGACCACTTTTCCGGCACCTTTCACTTTGTCAGCTCCATTGCCGTCGCCGGTAATTTTAAAGGTGAATTTACCGAAGCAATGTTTGACGAAGGCCAGGAACACCCTCATGTCTACAACGAAAGTAAATTCCTTTCGGAGCAACTGGTCAGGGAATGGAGAGACAAGCAAGATCAATTTACTATCCGAATCTACCGGCCTTCTGCCATCGTCGGTGATTCAAAAACCGGCGCCATCGACAAACTCGACGGCCCTTATTACGGTTTTGTTCTTGTTAGTGCACTGAGAAAGCGAGTTCCCGCTTGGCTCCCTCTTGTAGCGCCTCGCATTAAAGCAGTCATGGATATGGTGCCGGTAGACTATGTCGCTGATGCCCTGTTAACACTGAGTATGCTGGATAAAGCAGCAATACCTGAAGGGCAGTTCTGCTTCCACCTCACAGACCCGAAAGCGCTGACTCTAACGAAAGCCTTCAACCGAATACTCAAGGCAGCAGATGGCCCTCGAATCAGAGCGACATTTCCACTCCCAGCCAAACAACTGAATTCCGGCACGTTTTCACTAATTAAAAGCCTCAAGGGAACCGAGTTAATTCAAAATACCTTATTGGAAAGTCTCAACATTCCGCCAACACTCTTTGATGCCATGATGCCCGAGGTTCTTTTCAAGGCGGACAAAACGATTGTGCTGCTATCCCGCTACGGTATCACCTGCCCCTCTTTCGAAGAGTATGCGGACACCTTGTGGGACTACTACAACCGGCATCTGGACCCTGCTAAAACCACTGAGGCAAGAAGCCGTAAAGCCTTTCAGGGGAAAATCGTACTCATCACCGGTGGTTCAAGTGGAATCGGCTTGGCCAGTGCAAAGCGTGCCGCAGCCTATGGCGCCAGAATCATCCTTGTTGCAAGACATCAGGATAAACTCGAACACGCGGCTGAGCTACTGACGCCCATTGCCAATGAAAGCGGAGGAACCGTTGATATTCAAGCCTTTGATATATCGCAACTGGACCAATGCGATGAATTAGTAGCCTACATTCTTGAACAATACGGCTATGTCGACATCCTGTTTAATAACGCAGGCCACTCCATTCGCCGCTCAATCAACAAGTCACTTGATCGCTTCCACGATCTGGAGCGAACCATGCAGATTAACTACTTCGGTGCAGCCCGTCTCATACTGGGCTTATTACCCTGCATGGTCGAGCGAAAAAGCGGGCACATCATTCACTCATCAACCATGGGAACGATGGCCCCAACCCCCCGATTCGGGGCTTATCTGGCGAGTAAGAGTGCTCTCGACGCGTTTATGGATGCCTTGGCTGCGGAGTATGCCGACCGCAAGATCTATGCGACGTCCATAAAATTCCCCCTGGTAAAAACCGAGATGATCGCCCCCACAAAAGCCTACAAAGATGCGCCCGCCGCCAGCCCTGAGTTTGCGGCACAACTATTCGTCAACTCGGTGTTAGAGCGCCCCAGAAAGCAGATTTCCGGTACGGGTAAAATCATGGGTGCCACTAATCTGTTTGCACCTAACCTTATGACTCAACTCTATAACTATTGGTACACCCTTTGGCCAGATGACAAAGATGATTACCCTCAACATGGCATTGATAGAGCCATTGTTAAAAACGTTATTCCCAAATCACCAATCTAAGGAAACGCTGTTTTTAATTGGCATTCAAACGCGCCGACAGTACGTTTATATCCGCAGGACTGATCTCTAGATGAGCAATGTTTTGTTATTTTTCAACACCAACCAGAAAGCTCTCAAAGTTTTCTCCGGTTAGCTTCTTAACCTGACTGAACAGATACCAAATCGCCAGCATGAGAATAATGGTGCTCGGCAGTGCAATCACCGGGTAACTTAACGCCGTCATCTGCCCTAGTTCTTCGGTATACTCTGTCGTTCCTGGTGGGCTCACCAGAATAACTTTAGCCAGTACATAGTTGAGAACCGAAGAGACAAAAAACGAGCCCGCAACAATTAAAGAAGCCTGCTTCAAACGTTGTTCAAAAGCGTCAACATAGTTGTTAGCAGATAACGCACTATATAACTCGTCAGTACGGATAATCTCACGATTAAGGATGATCATTTTTACCAGCGGGTAACGGGTACGCTGGGTAAACAACACGGCGCAACCAATTATGGCGGGAATAGCGGCCTCTTTAATCGCAATGTACTCTGCATCCAGTTCTAACAAGCTAATACCACCGGTCAGAAATACACTCACGATACCCAGAATTGAAAATCCGTTCACTTTGCCTGACTGTTTAAGATCCCACAAACCATAAGCAATTGGGAACGCCAACGCCACGACAATACTCATTGCCGGCCCCAGGTTCTCTTCACCACTGAGTTTACTGAGAATCACCACAGGAATGATAATGTTAAACGCCAGGTTGCCAAAGAAGCCGCCTTTTTTCTGAGTCTCTTTTGCCATATCGCCGGTAACTGCCATCAGTTGTTCATTGAGTTATTCGACATTGAATCACGAGTTTGGTGCACTTTCAATAACTACGAAACCTCGCCTTCTAATTCCGTGACGCAAGATAAGCCCCTGCACCAACCATAATGGAACCCGCGGATCTATTGAGCCCCTTCATGGCCCGCTCCGATTTAAAGTAACGCCTGGCCGACGAAGCCCCTAGTGCAATCAACATTAATCCAAACATAAGAGCCAACAACGTTAATACTGAAGCCAGGGCGATATCTCGCCCGGTCAACATCGTTATATCAATAAACGAAGGCAGAAAAGCGATATAAAACAGAATGACTTTTGGATTGGAGGCCGAGATTAAAAAGCCCTGAACAAAGCTCATGGAGCTTTTGGACCGCTGATGGCTGATTTTTTCAATATCATTTTCGACCGGGGCGGTCCACATTTTATAGCCCAGATAGATGAGATAGGCAGCCCCGACAAAACGAATAACAGTAAATACCTCACCCCAGTTTTGAGCGATGGTTGCTAACCCATAACAGGCTAAAATGAGATAAATAATATCGCTAACGGCCATACCCAGTGCGAGCATAAAGCATGAACGGGCTCCACTTACCAGCGCTCTTGCCAGTAGCGCAAATACGCCCGGGCCAGGGGTAATACCGAAAATAAAGATAGCGATGAAAAAGGTTAATGCACTTTCAGGTGACATAAAAGACCCTCAAATCTACAGAAAAGTACGGTCATTCTTCGTTAGCGACTGCGACGGAATTTGTTTATTCTACACTAGCTCATTAGCGATACACTGCATCGAATCAATCTGCACGGTTACCTATTCACATAGTAAGCACTCTACAAAAGGAAAAGCCAGTGAAGAAACAACGCCCGCCAGCGGCCATGGAACTTGCTCGCAGGCGCAAGGAAGGTAAAACAGGCCCACTATTACCTGGTGAGCAGCGCCCGCAAACATTTACCGACGCATTTATGTTACAACAGGCTGTCGGTGAACAATATGCAGGCGTATCCGCCAGTGCAGTGGCAGGCTGGAAGTGCGCGCTGCCAAGCGACGATAAAACGGTGATAGGGGCTTTATATGCCAATACCCTACAAACACAGGCAAATGAGCCAGTTACCATTTGTAAACTCCACGCTGACGCAGACGGATTAGCCGTGGTAGAACCCGAACTGGCATTTGAACTCAAGCAACACCTCCCCCCTAGAGACGTTCCTTACAGTGAAAGCGAGATTGATGCCGCGATCGGTAAAACAAGACTGGCCCTGGAACTTATTCAAAGTCGTTATGAACACCCTGAACAGGCCACTTTCTTTGATGCCTTAGCCGACGGTCTAGTAAACCAGGGGCTGTGGTTAGGCCCGGAACTCGCTCATCACCCTACACAAAATCTGAGTGAGTTTTCGTTAACCATTTGTTACGCAAACGGCCATGTAGGTACCAAGCCAGCCACACATCCCAACAAGAATCCCCGAGCCGGACTCTACTGGCTGGTAAACTTTCTATCGAAACAGGGTATCGGCATGCGCCAGGGTCAACAGGTAATTACCGGCTCCTATGCAGGTGTTCTCAAACTGCAGATGGGTCAACCCATCACACTTAACTACGGTGACCTGGGCCAATTTACGGTCCAGTTTGAAGCCGAATAACAATTTAGGGGGCGTTTAATGCCATTCCATTGCGCGCGGAGAGAGCGAAACATTACATTTTTGTCATTAAGCCGTTTTTTAAAAAGACTTTGTTGACCTGTGCCCAGCACCCACCTCTATAGTTGCTTTACGTTTAATAAAAGGCACAAACAATGTTAGCTCACGAGTTGATCACAATTTTCCGCGTTTTGGTATTGCTG
>JBFKTM010000173.1:0-6482 GCA_041636295.1 Oleiphilaceae bacterium | reverse complement strand
ATCGACCTCATGATTGATGGTAAACGAAGGGTCGCCTTCTAACTTAAAGGCATAGGGCGAGACGACCATGGGTTTCCGGGTGCCATGGGCCAGGGTCATAACATCGGACATGCGGCCAATATAGTCATCGACAGTTAGCGACAAGCCAACCTCTTCATGGGTCTCCCTGATGG
The DNA here is from genome assembly GCA_041636295.1 of Oleiphilaceae bacterium. Taxonomy (GTDB): domain Bacteria; phylum Pseudomonadota; class Gammaproteobacteria; order Pseudomonadales; family Oleiphilaceae; genus Alkalimarinus. The sequence continues at coordinate 6,309 of JBFKTM010000173.1, read as the reverse complement.
CGGTCTCACGGATATTTTTATCTTCTTGCTGGGCTCGCCCGCCTGGAAATGCGATATGACCCGACCAGCGATCCCCCTCTCGTTGCGCGCGTTTAATCAGCAGCACTTGCAGTTCGTCGCCTTCATGCCGCAGAACCGTAGCCACCGATGAGCGGATCATAAAACGCCGCAACATACGGGTTTTTGCTTTCCGTTGGCTCAGTTTTCGTTCTAATTCGTTTAAGTTTTTCATAGCTTAACGTTAACACAGTTTTCGTGTTTCTTGGATAATCTATTAAACGTTACCGTTTGCCCATTGGTCTCCCTAAAAACGCAGGTATAATAACCTCCTTTTTTTAGCCTAGCAGAAAACGGTTGTACCGATGTCAGACGATTTTTCCCACCGCTTTGGTGGCACCCAGCGCCTCTACGGCAACCAAGCCATTGAGAAATTACGACAGGCCCATGTTGGTGTCATCGGTATTGGTGGCGTGGGTTCTTGGGCCGCCGAGGCATTGGCCCGTTCAGCCATCGGACAAATCACTCTGTTTGATATGGATGATATTTGCGTCTCTAATGTGAACCGGCAGATACATGCGCTGGATGGCCAGATTGGGCGCTTAAAGGTCGATGCAATGGCAGACCGCATCAGGGCAATTAACCCCAACGTGGTCTGTAATCCCGTGATGAGTTTTGTTACGGAGAAAAACCTTGAACAGCATCTCACGGCCTCATTCGACTATATTATTGAAGCAACCGATAGCGTAAAGGCAAAAGCAGCTATCATCGCCTACTGTAAACGAAATAAAATTCCGGTTATCAGTTCCGGCGGAGCCGGTGGCCAAACAGATCCAACACAGATTCAGATCGCCGATCTGACAAAAACCATTCAAGACCCGCTACTGGCCAAAGTCAGAAACTTCCTGCGAAGAAACTACAACTTCTCCCGCAATCCCAAGCGAAAGTTTGGTGTTGAGTGCGTCTACTCAACGGAACAGCTGGTATACCCGACCGCTGAAGGGAGTGTCTGCGCACAAAAGCCTGCTTCAGAGGGCCCGGTCAGACTGGATTGCGCCACCGGTTTTGGTGCTTCAACCTGTGTTACTGCCACCTTTGGTTTATTTGCTGCCTCCCGAGTACTAAACAAATTGGCGGCAAAATAGTCGTCTTCACTTGCCGTTCATTCAAGAGCTTGTCTGGACATCCACGGGTTCTGCGATTACTGTTAATTGGCATCAGTCAACGACCGTGACTGCTCAAATAAACTGAGAAAACCCTGAATCATGTCATTCCAGGTTGTCGGACCGCCCCCTTCACCCGAATGACAAAAGCGGACGTAATCAGGGTTTCGCTAAAAATAAGAAGCCATTTAATTACATGACTGAAAATACGCTGTTACTCCTGGCCAGCATTGGCGTCATCTCGCTCTTTTGCCAATGGCTTGCCTGGAAAATGAGACTTCCCGCCATTCTCCTGCTGCTATTAGGAGGGATTTTAATGGGGCCGGTGCTGGGTTGGCTGGACCCCGAGGCACTATTCAACCAACTGCTCTTCCCAATTATTTCGCTGTCGGTTGCGGTCATTCTGTTTGAAGGCAGTTTGACCCTGCAGTTCAAAGAGCTGAAAGAACATGGTCGTATGGTCAGGAATCTACTCAGCATCGGCATGTTGGTGACCTGGGTTATTGCAACGTTGGCCAGTAAGTGGGCGCTTGGGCTATCTTGGGAAATTGCCACACTGTTTGGTGCGATTGTGGTGGTCACCGGCCCAACGGTCATTATGCCGTTGCTTCGAGTCGTCAGGCCTAAGGCAAATCTATCCAATATTCTCAAGTGGGAAGGGATCGTGATCGATCCTATCGGCGCACTGCTCGCCGTGCTGGTTTTTGAATTTATCGTGTCAGGCAAATCCGGTGCGTTAGGCCACACCCTCTGGACCTTTAGCTCGACGTTAGTGCTGGGCATTATGCTGGGCGGCATCTCCGGCTGGCTACTGGGGCTGGCACTGCGTCAACATTGGCTACCACAGTTTTTGCAAAATGCCGGCTCCCTGACCTTTATGCTGGGTATTTATGCGCTATCTAACTCTCTTCAGCATGAATCTGGCCTACTCACGGTCACGGTGATGGGGATTTGGCTCGCCAATATGCGCGGGGTGCCGGTTGATGACATTCTGGAGTTTAAAGAGTCGCTGAGCGTATTGTTGATCTCGGCACTGTTTATTCTCCTGGCTGCACGAATAGAGATCAGTTCCATCGTACAACTGGGCTGGGGGCCGGTATGGGTGGTACTCGCACTGATTTTTATCGCCCGCCCCCTCGGTGTTTGGCTGTCGGCGCGAGGCACCTCGCTCAGTTGGCAGGAACAAGCCTTTCTCAGCTGGATATCCCCCCGAGGTATCGTTGCAGCAGCCGTATCGGCGCTATTTGCCTTTCAGTTGGAGAACCACGGGTACAGCGATGCTGCCATACTGGTTCCCTTGGTCTTTTTGGTAATAGTGACGACAGTAATACTACAGAGTCTCACCGCCCTTCCTATCGCCAACTGGTTAAATGTTGCCGAACCTGACAGCCAAGGATTTCTGTTTATCGGTGCCAACCAGGTAACTCGTGAAATTGCCAAGGCGCTGATCAAAAGGAAGATTCCAGTGATGTTAAGCGATACCAGCTACGAAAATATCCGCCTTGCCAGAATGGAAAACTTACCGGTGTATTTTGGTAATCCGGTGTCAGAACATGCCGAGAATCACATGGATCTGACCGGTATCAGTAATGTCTTGGCCATCTCTCCCTATCGACAGCTCAATACATTGGCGACCTTCCATTTCCTCGACCTGTTCGGCAAAGGGCACGTATTTGGTCTTTCGGATGGTCAGTCAGAGCAACGGGCCAGTCATCAATTTTCGGAGAAATTCAGAGAGACCCGAACACTATTCGGCGATAAAGTCACCTACGCCATGCTCGCCAGCCAATTAAGCCAAGGAGCGACAATCCGCACCACACAGCTGACCTCAGAATTTTCGCTGGAAAATTACCGCAAACAACATGGTAGCCGGCTACTAGTCCTGTTCGTTATCACACCACAAGGCAAACTATCACCGGTCGCTGCTGACCGCGAAATAAAAGCCGAAGAGGGTTGTGAGTTAATCAGCATGATCAGACCAGAGCCCGACGAAACTGCGGCGACGAGTAAGAAGAGTGCCGACCAGAAAACGCAAATCACATCAGGTTAATCGTAAGCTACAGTTCTGGGGTCAGACCCGCGGGGTCTGACCCCGCCACCCACAGAAACTCTGCGGACAAGCACGGCAAAACGCCCATCCCACGTCACTTCGTTATATATAGAAACCTGATATAACGTATCGGTCACAAAACACTACGCTTGCATGCCGATTAGGTGTACATATTTTATACAAAGTACGCTATATTAAACGATGAAGAGGTATCATTAAGGGGAGTTTTATCATGGTTGATATTTCAGGGGCTTCGTTGTCGATAGCCCGCCCAACATTGTCTAATGGTGTAAACCAGCAGCGCGAATCAGATAATCAGGAAGCTGAACAGCGGTTGCGTGCCAATGAAGCACCTCAGCAAGTGCGGCCTCTTAATCAGGAGCCCGCCGATATACCACCTGAATCCAGCATTACCTCGCGGCTTGATATCTCGGTCTCGGCCAACGAAAATACGACCCAGGAAAATACCACCGTCACCCGTGAGCAAGTCGTACAAGCTGTCGAACTGCAACTGCAGCAAAACAGCATAAATCAGGCTAATGCTAACCGTGCCGAAACAGTTGAACAAACAACAGAACCCTCACCTAATCAGACGACCAACCAGGCAAACAGCCAAATAGCAGATGAGTTAAACACCAGTCGTGAGCAGAATACTCAGCCACAGGTTAGAGAAGGTGAAGTAGCCAATAACGACCAGCCAGCATTCAACACCAATCAACCTCAAAATGAAGCGGCAGACAGCCCTCAGGTCAGCTTAAACGCTAACCAGGCAGCAGAGGAAAACGACACCGCCGAACAAAATCAGTCAAGCACTGAGCAGGTTACGACAAGAAACCCAGAGGCAGGGTTAGGGTTGAGTTCAGGCTCAATTATTGATACGACCGCCTAACTCGCAAGGCAAAACACCATCCAAAAAAGCCCCTGATCCAGGGGCTTTTTTATTCAATTGACTGCGACTACGGGCGAGCCGTTACAGTCCATATTCAAAATCAACCTGTGACGAGGTAGGTGGATAACCGGTTACCCGATGGCTAATCTCACCATGGGGCCATTTTTTCATGAGTCTTAAAAATTGATGGTGATTGAGGTGTATCAACTCACGATGATCACCCGCTTCCAGATAGATATCCTCTTCTTTTTCAAGCTCATCATCCCAGATAACCGGAATATCATAGGCTTGCCCCAGTGCAGGTACCGCCCCTTGGGCACAATCATCAAACAGCTGGGCGATTTCGCTCTCTGTATCCAGCTGGTAGTGTGCGTTCATCATCTTATTCACGCGTCTGATATTAAGGTTCTTGTCGGCGGGAATAACGGCCATCAGCCTCTTTTGACCTTCTCGCAACATGATCGCTTTGGTCATATCAAACAGTGGAACCACGGCCGCACGCGCGCTCTCCGCCGCAGACTCGGTGGGTGGATGGGGAACCACGTCATAATGAATATTTTCGTGGCGTAAGTAATCATATACCGTTGCAGCGATGGCCATGGAACACCTCCAGAGATACTCATTGCTGATTGTTATATGTACTATATTAGCAGTTAAGCACTCGCCACCGGCGGATCTATTAGACTGTTTATACGTATGGCATGGGTCGCTAATCGGATATCGCTATATACGTTATAAAACCCAATTCGTTGAATTTGATTTACTCACTGTTATAACACGTTGGCCGCCCAATACGCACCGCTCAAGAGTATAAGCCCTAATGAAAAATTCAGTACTCAATACCATTAACGACTGGGCCCAGCAAGCCGGCTACGGTGCCATTATCCGCCATCAGCAATTATCAGGCGGCTGCATCAACGAATCCTACCGGCTCTATTGCCGTACGGGATCTACACTGTTCGTTAAGTTTCATCACAATCCACCCGCTGATTTTTTCAATCGCGAAGCCGCAGGACTGGATGCGCTCGGTGCAACCCGTACCGTTAGCGTACCCCGAGTGTTAAAAGTTGATCGCCACTTTCTACTCTTGCAAGACCTCCAGCCAGTAAACCCACCCCCCCATTATTGGCAGACCTTGGGTGTGCAGTTAGCGCGGTTACACAAAATACCGCAGCAGCAGTTCGGTTTTGCTACCGATAACTATTGCGGAATGACCCCGCAACGAAACCCGTTAATGGCAGACGGACACCTTTTTTTTGCTGATTGTCGACTACGATACCAAGCCGACTGTGCGGTTAAAAACCGGCTGATGGATAGCACCGTCAGAAGAAAAGTGGATCACCTTTGCGACAGACTTGAAACACTAATTCCAGTACAACCGGCCTCATTGATTCATGGCGATTTATGGTCTGGCAATGTCCACATCAGCCCTGAGGGTGAACCCGTGCTATTAGACCCCGCCTGCTATTACGGTTGGGCAGAAGCCGAGCTGGCCATGACTCAGCTGTTTGGTGGTTTTCCACCGGATTTTTATGCGGCTTATGAGCAAGAGAGTCCACTGCAGCCGGGGTGGAGAGAGCGGCTACCTATCTATAACCTTTACCACCTGTTAAATCACCTGAATCTGTTCGGCAGTAGTTATCTAGGCCAGGTTTTGGCCATTCTAGACAGATATACCTGAGGTATTCGACTGCAAAAATGCGGAACTAATTCTCAGAGAGCTAAGCACTCGCAACATCATCAAGTGACATAGCATCGAGGTACTATATACTCTAATAACGTATCTGCGTTCCTCACAGCAGGCTAAAGGTTAACTCTGATGGCAATTCCAAGTGGCTACCTCCGTGCTCCGGATAATAAAAATTAAAAAAATGATGTATCGCGCGCTTCTTCTATTTTTAATTTCCTGTAGCCTTCATGCTGAAACCGTTTCTATCTGTGCTTTCTACAATTGGAAGCCCTGGATCTACCCGAAAGGCGACCATTTTGACGGCGTAATGATCGAGCAACTTGAGTTATTTAAGGAGAACAATCCGGATATCAACGTAGAAATAAAACACATTGAAAATTGGAAACGGTGCCAAGTTGATGTCGCTCACGGTACGGTGACCATGATTCTGGGAGCCAATAAAACCCCCGAACGAGAGCTTCTCTTTGACTACTTGCCGACGCCGGCCTTTATCAATGAAACCAGCGTTGGCGCATATACT
>JBFKTM010000172.1:0-6492 GCA_041636295.1 Oleiphilaceae bacterium | reverse complement strand
TTCCAAATATCCTTGGATTGTATGATGCGCCCTGGTTTGTTGCAGGAGTTGTCGTGAGTGCTGCTGTTGCCTCACTGCTGTTTCTGTTGGGATATATAGACAAGTGGGCTGCCGTTTGGATCTGGTATGTGCTTGCCTGTCTATTTGGCCGCAACCCGCTGATAGCGAACCCCGCACTTCCCTATTTAGGGTGGATGCTGCTGGCCCACCTGTTTATACCGTCGGCACCATACGGTTCCGTTGCTGCAAGAGGTCGGAGTAATCCCGCAGGTCAGTGGGGCATGCCTCGAACTGTTTTTATCGCGGCGTGGATCGTGATGGCCTTAACTTATACCTACAGTGGATATACCAAGTTACTTAGCCCCTCCTGGTTATCCGGTGAGACGGTGAGTCTGGTGCTGCAAAACCCATTAGCCAGGGACTATTTTGTCAGGGAGCTATTTCTGGCATTGCCAGACGGGGTATTGGCGTGGATTACCCATGCTATCTTATGGATCGAGTACCTGTTTTTGCCCCTAATCATGATTCCGTTTTTCCGGCGCTTTATGTGGGAGGCCATGCTGGTGGTACAGCTGGGCTTTTTGGTGCTGTTGAACTTTCCGGACCTGACGATAGTGATGTTGCTATTTCACTTGCTGACGTTTGATCCCGCCTGGTTGCGAACGAAAACTACCGGTAAGGAAGAGATCCTGTTTTATGATGGGAACTGTGGCCTCTGTCATCGGGTGGTCCGTTTTGTCTTGTCGGAAGACAGGGCACAGCGATTTGTCTTTTCTGCCATCGGGAGTGATCGCTTCAATGAGATATTCGACCACAAGGCGCAAGCCCAATTGCCCGATAGCTTTATCCTGCTAGATGACCGGGGGCACTATAAAACTGAAGGGCAGGCGGTTACGGCACTGCTACTGAAATTAGGGGGGCTCTGGTATCTCATTGGCAAACTATGCAGCCTGGTTCCCGACCCTATGATGAACCGACTCTACCGTTTGGTGGGTGACCATCGCTATCATTGGTTCAAACCCCCCGTGTCAAGCTGCCCGGTGGTTTGGGAGGCGAATGATCGCAGCCTGTTACAGTCACGGTTTGTTTAATGACAGCTTTACGCCCGGAGTTATAAACCCATCGCTCAAAATGTGATTTTTAGCTGCTTATCGCTTCAGTTGTAATAATCTGTGGCTATGATTGTCTAATCCTCTTAAATGGTGTTAAACCGCAGGGAAAGCCTGCGCCAGGCAAGAGGAGTAGAATGATGGGATTAAATAGGGATATCAAAGGATGAAGTTGAGTTTTTTGGGCACTGGAGATGCTCGACAAGTACCGGTTTATGGCTGTCACTGTCAAAGTTGTTATCGTGCCAGGGTTGATAAAACCAAGCGGCGTTGCCCGTCCAGTCTGCTGCTTGAATCGGGTGAGGTTTCGCTGTTGATTGACGCCGGACAGTCTGATCTGGCGGAGCGATTCCCGCCGGGAACCCTGGATGCCATTCTGCTGACCCACTACCACATGGATCATATTGCCGGTTTGTTTCATTTAAGGTGGGGGCTAAACACCACACTTCCGGTGTTTGGGCCTGACGATATTGCAGGGAGTGAAGCGCTGCAGCGGCATGCCGGTATTCTCGATTTTAAAAAGCCGCTGGAGCCGTTCACTCTGTTCTCGTTTGGTAGCATCAATATCACGCCGATTCCGCTGAGCCATACCAGGCCCTGTTTGGGGTATGGTATTGAACAATTTGGGCGGAAACTGGCCTATCTCACCGATACCGCAGGACTCTGCGAAGCAAGCCTGAGATTTCTCTCTGACTGGCAGTCCGACCTTTTGATAGTCGACTGCACCTATCCACCGTCACCCTCTGGTGAGGGGGTTGATAGCTCCTTAACGCATAATGACTGGACGTCTGCAAATGCCATCATTCAACAGGTCAAACCCAGCCATAGCTGGCTGACTCACATAAGTCATGAGATGGATGAGTGGCTGTTGACGCATCACCTGCCGGCCGGTGTGTCGGTAGCAACAGATAATACGGTGATTGAGCTATAGCGTGATGCGGCCACCGTTATTCAGCGAGCCGCACTGATGGGCTAGTTCGAGGCACAGAGTACCTCAGACGACGCATAGAGGTGTTTGGTACAGGTCGCCTTCAATTCAAGTCGATCAATCGGTTTGGCAATATGGCCGGTGGCCCCCATAGCCAGACAGTGCTGCACATCGGTTTTATTGACATTACCGGTCACCATGTAGACCGGTGTATGACAGCCATCGTCCCGTAGTTTGGTCAGGGCTTCAATGCCACTCATCACCGGCATCTCCATATCCAGCAGGATAAGGTCAAAGGTCTCCATGCGCACCGCGTCTAAGGCCAGGGCACCGTTTTCGACGGCGGTGACCTGAATGTGTTCGCTGATCTTCTCTATCAGACGTTTCAACAGCTTCAGGTTAACCACATTATCTTCGGCCACCAGTACATGGCCACTTAGGGTTAAACGCTTTTCAGGCAAGAACTTTTTAAGCACCCTGTAAAAATGTTGCCGGTCAAAGGGTTTGGCAATGAAGTCGGTAAAGCCTACTTTGCGGTAGTTGTTGATCTGATGCTGCATCACATTGGCGGTTAGTGCTACCAAGGGCACCTGGTTATTCCGTTCTCGCAGTATTGATGCGGCTTCCTCTCCGCCCATTTCCGGCATTTGAATATCCAGCAGAATCAGGTCAAAGCTGTCTGACGCAGCCGCGTTCAGGGCTTCTTTGCCGTTGCTGGTCATGGTGATAGTGAGCCCCATTTTACTAAGCAGGTGCGTAAACAGCCGCTGATTTTCGGTATTGTCTTCGGCCACCAGCACACGACCTTCTAACAGCAGGGTATCGATGGGATCTGAAGCCTCGCTTAACAATTGAATCTCATGATGCAGGTCTTTCTGCGTGCGGAACCACTCTGCGCCGGAGAGGTTGCCCGGATGCAGGGCGAGCACAAACTCGCTGCCCAGGCCGGGTTGGCTGTCGACATAGAGTTCTCCTCCTAGCATATGTGCTAATTGTTTGGAAATGTAGAGGCCCAGACCGGTGCCGCCGTATTTTCGGGTTGTAGAGGTGTCTGCCTGCTCAAAGGGCTCAAATACCTTTTTGCGCTGCTCTGCCGTCAAGCCGATGCCGGTATCTTTGACTTCAAAATAGAGCGTGTCTGACTCCTCCTCATAGCGAATCAAGATATTGATCGAGCCGTGATTGGTGAACTTGACCGCATTGCCGGCGAGATTAAACAGTATCTGTTTCAGTCGAGTGGGGTCTGAAATGATAAATGACGGCAGTGGAAAGATCGGGGAGATATTAAATACCAGGCCCTGCTCCTCAGCCTTGATGCTGATATGGGCGTGCAGGTCTTGTATCAAGTTAGCGAGTCGTACTTCCAGGTGTTCAATCTCTAGCTTGTGGGCTTCTATTTTCGAGAGGTCAAGAATATCGTTAATGATGGTTAGCAGATGTTTACCGCTACGAATGATGGTGTCGACAAAGTGGTGTTTCTCCTCTGCTGAGAGTTGTTCATCCCGTAGCGATTCGGAGTAGCCAATAATGGCTGTCATGGGGGTTCTGATCTCATGGCTCATATTGGCCAGAAAGTGGCTTTTGGCCGCTTCCGAGGCTTCTGCCAATTGTTGTGCAGCCAAGGCGGCTTCGCTGGCTCGTGTAGCCTCTTCATACAGCTGAGCATTTCTAATGGCGGTGCCTACCTGAACAAGATAGTCGGCCATTCTGTTGATATCGTCTTTATCGATATTGAGAGGTGTCTCATAATTTACAAAGCCCAGGCCGCCAATCACCTTCTTCTCCACAGAGAGCGGGAAGTTGATAATCGTTTTGGACGGTTTGATTTGATAGAGTCGCTGATCAATAGCCGCTCCGGCTTTTATTACATTGTCGGGCTTCAAGCGCCGGATGTAGAGGGGCTGATTGTTCAGCAACGGCGCCACAAAAATACTGTCACGGTCTTTTTCAAGGGAGAATGAGAGCCCTTCAAACTGCATGTGCTCGTAAGAGCTAAGCGAATCGCCATAGCTCTTTATAACTTTAAGGTTTTCATGGGCTTCATCAAACAGCGTGATGTAGACTTGCTCAAACGGGTAGAGGCGGCTAAGGGTCTGAATGACCCGCTCCATTATTTTATCTAGCTCCAGGTGGGCATTAACGGCATGGGCGAGTTCGCTGGTTTCAATCAGCTGTTCTGTCTGATTGGAGAGCTTGCGCTGGGCTTTAACCAGGTTAGTATTGATTTTATAGACCGCCGTACCCAGTGCCGTGCCAAATCCGATCAAACCACCGGCGGCAATTAATGTAGGAATCAGTGGCAGGGTTTCACGGAAATAGAATCCGTAGATAGCGGTGCTGAGGCTCATGCCGATAGCCATGAACAACAGGCTCTGTGCTAATAACGTTCGTCCACCGGCTGCAAAAGCGGTCATACTGATACCGCTGATAAACGCAGTCGTGGCCAGTGGATTAAAGCCCCAAAGAGCGATGCTGCAGCCATAGAGAGTGGCGTCGATCAATATATTGTAATGCTCATGCTGCCTTTTTCGGGAAAGGTAGTAGGCTACATGGGGGTAAACCAGCGTGTGGCCCAATACAAAAGACCAGAAAAGCGGGCTTTGTGTGCCATAAAAAAGTGATAAGTGGATACCCAGAACAATCGTGCATGCAGCAACCCGTAAGAGGTAACCAGCCCTGATAAGGCGGGCTTTGGGGCGAATGCGTAGGTTGTTTTGTTCCATTAATCACTCTGACAATCATTATTTTGTCATTTGAGTATAGCAAGCACGATAAGAATTAGGCGCTTGCCTGCCGAGGTTAGGAGCATACTTAGAATTATGGGAGAAAAAAAGCGGTAACATGATGCCGAACCTTAATCATGTACCGCTATACGATAGGGCTAATATTGTAGGGAGGCCCTGATTGGAAAGCTGATCCGAAGCAGACGGCCTGAATGCCTGCTCCGTTTCAAAGTATTCAAAAGATGAGTCTATAGTAGGTGGGGATGGGGCGTACTAACATCGTCCATAGGGCGTATCGGGGGAGTAAAAAGGGCGTATTTCCCCTATTTTTTTCATATTTTTTGTTAAACCATAGCGGATACAGTCACTTAGGTGAATGGATGTGAAGATGATTGAAACGTTGTCACTGTTAAAAAATATCCCCCTGGATCTTGCGGACGAATCGTTTGATCCGATTTTGTCAGGGAGCGGATTTCGATTGGAGCGAATCGTCTCGAAAGGCCATATCACAGCGCCTGGCGACTGGTATGATCAGGCCTGGCATGAGTGGGTATTGCTGATTAAAGGGGAAGCCCGAGTGGCAATAGAGGGTCAAGCCGATGAGTGTCTATTGGCCGCAGGTGACACACTGCTACTGCCTGCTGGCTGTCGGCACCGGGTCGAGTGGACCGCTCCCGATGAGGAGACCGTATGGCTGGCGCTGCATTTTGATGATGGCGATGTGCAACAAAAAGATGTGCCATAATAAACCGCTATTACCAGCCATCAGGCAGTTCAAATTGAAACAGCAGAGGGTGAGGGCGGTTAGTCTGTCGTCTGGGGGACTGATTATTGTCTAAGACGATATAGAGGTGGTTGTTGAGGCGGGCGATGCCCTCAGCCATTCCATAGTGGTCATTATGAAATCTGAACGTGGCAGATTTTTCGGTACGCTGATAGCTCCAGCACTGCTCAATCTGCCAATTTCCATAACGTCTTTTACACACCCGGAAATAGTTTCGCTCCAGGGTGTAAAAGTGGGTTGGCTCCAGCCATAACCCGGTGAAGTCGGCACTGAGATGACTGGATACACCTTCTTCATCAACCGGCTGCAGCCGCTCTATGGTCAGTTCCAGTGGGTGTAGTTGTGCCGTCAGTAATCCTCTGGGTTCTCGCTCCAGCGCCACGAATAATTGGTTTTGCACCACTCCAACACCTTCAAAGCCGGTATTGATACGGTTAATAAACCCCTGCTTTTTCACGGCTGCCGCCAGGCTGGGCGTTATCCACTGTAGTCGGCCATCAGGGTTCACTTTTGCAATGGCAGATAGTGACTCGCTGGCCAGGTAGAGAGTGCCACGGCTGTCACAGTGTATACCTTCCCAATCCAAGCGTTTATCGGTCCACCGCAGTATGGTATCGGTGAGTTGATCCTGCCACCGCATCTGGCTGGGTAAGTCCACCACTTGAAGACGTGACCGGAATGGCTCCACCCGACTGGTTGCAGCAGGTGAACGCGGAATCGAAAAGACTTGGTCACTGTGCCGGTCAGATACCGTGACGAGCTGATTGTCGCACACGGACAGGCCGGAGGGTTCAAAATGATCGACTCCGGTAAGTTCCCAGAGATGTTTGAGTGCCAATTCACTGACGGGCGTTGTTTGGCCCATTGATATAGCCGAGGCCGTAGACAGGCTAAGCCAGAGTATGATTTGGTTGATTCGATGCATTTCCAACTATACTGAGTCTGTAA
>JBFKTM010000171.1:0-6510 GCA_041636295.1 Oleiphilaceae bacterium | reverse complement strand
GGGCTCACTGCTGTCTGCCACAATCAGCTCCAGGGTATTGCCATCCAGTCGAAGGTCAAAGGTTTCGGATTGATCTTCGGCCAGATCAAAACGGTAACGTATTGCTATCTCTTCCATGCTGAGTGCCCATCATCAGATAAAAAGACTAGAAGGGCACATTGCCCGGTCCATTTTATAAGTGTAGATAGGCTTGCAATAATTGGTAAGGATAATTGGTCTCTAAGCGTATCAGTTTGCAACGTCATGACATGTCTGCAACCAGCGTATTGCTAATTAAATGCCTACAGCATTTCAAAAAAACCCGGCAATAAACTTGTGTGTATCTGATAGCCACACTAAAATGTATATCTATTAGCTATACAGAGGGTTTGCATTATGTCTAAAACAGCACCTATCAATATGCGGGTAGAGCCCAGCCAGCATGCCTTATTGACTAAAGCCTCCGCGCTTTTACACAAAGACAGAAGCGCCTTTATTTTAGATGTTGCCTGCCGCGAAGCGGAAAACGTACTACTAGATCAACGTCTATTTCAGCTGAGCGATAACGATTTCGAGGCCTTCGAAGCCGCGTTAGCAGCCCCAATTCCAGAAAATGCCAAGTTGAAAGCTTTGCTTAATGAGGCACCACCTTGGGAAGAATAACGGCTCCCGCGTTACTCACTCCAGCGCATGAATTGCGCAGTTTTAATAGTGGGAATAGCACTTTGGATGACTGGCTTATCCGACGAGCTTTGAAGAACCAAGAAACAGGTGCAAGCAGAACTTTTGTTATATGCGATGAGAACTCCACGGTTATTGGGTTCTATGCGTTAGCGACGGGCAGTATTGAAAGAATCGCCACAACGGGTAACTTTTCTCGTGGAATGCCAGACCCTATACCCATCATCGTTCTTGGGCGATTAGCAATTGATACAAAACAACAAGGCAAACGTCTTGGAGCTGCATTGCTTAAGGATGCCATGTTAAGAACGCTTTCCATTGCCAATAATGTGGGAGTTAGAGGGTTGCTTGTTCATGCAATTTCTACAGAAGCAAAGCAGTTTTATTTAAAGTATGGATTCCAAGAATCGCCGATAGATACTATGACATTACTCCTATCAATAAAAAATATAAGTCGGCACTTAACCTAAGCTAGCTTGGGCAGGCATGGCAGTAACAGGCCAATTCAGAATTGCCTATCACTGCCCTTTTTTTAAAAGCAATAAAGCTTACCTCACTCCGAGCCCCCCATAAATTGCTCAAACACCTCTTTCCCGGTCATATTTCGGGTTTCATTGGCAAAGTCGTAAAAATCCGGTTTCTCATCAATAAAGATCTGATGGTCAAACACCAGGCCTTGATCTTCAGTTACGCCATCAAACAATCCCACCGGCATGATGTATTGCTGGTTCTCTTTAAGACGATAGAACAGATGAGTGCCACACTGGTTACAGAACCCCCGCTCAGCCCACTCTGATGAGTTATAAACCGAGATATGGTCCCCCCCTTCAAAGCTCACCGCTGTACCGCAGTCGACCGCCATAAAAGGGCCGCCGGTCCATTTCCGACACATAGTACAGTGGCAGGCACCAACATCGGGATTCAGCGTTTTAGTGGTCACCGTAACGGTGCCGCACAGACAGCGTCCTTGTGCGTTGATATTGTCAGACATAATTCCTCCTTTAAGCTCTTACAGAGCGTTTGAGCATGTAAACCAATTATTGAAATGCCATTTAATTCGATGGGGGTGACAACGGAGTGTCAGTAGCATTTAGTGTAGTCTGACAACGCAGGGAGTGTGGTGCATTTTACTAATGTATAAACACCCCTTGAAACTATTACACATATAAACTATATTTAGTTCACATATAAACTAATTTGAGACGGTATAGTGGATAAACGACTCTTTTTCTTGATGAACATGGCGCAACACAAACTCTATAAGCATGTTGACCAACGCTGTGAAAAAACCTTGGGAATTACCGTCACCCAAGTCGCTGCGATGTTTCTACTGGCCAAGAACGAGGGCTGCCTGTTGAAGGAGCTGAGCCAGTCACTGAGCCTGAACAACTCGGCGGTAACCGGACTGGCGAATCGCATGGAGAAAAATGGCCTGATCCGTAAGCAGCCCTGCGAAAACGATGGCCGTGCCTCGCGTATCTTTCTCACAGCATTGGGCAAATCAAAACTCACCACCGCCTTTCCGCTGTTACAGGAGATGAATGACGCCATTACTGAAGAGTTTACCAACGAAGAAATCGACACCGTCGTGCGTTTTCTTAATCACCTGATAACGCGTTTTTAATGCGTAAATAGCCTACAAGGAGCACAACATGAGCCAATTTCTTGATATGTATAATAACGTCGGTGCTGAGCAGTTTGCCAAGCTGGTTACCCAGGTCGCCCCGTACTTCTCAACCATCGATCCTGAGTTTGTGGCGCTTCGACCCGGTTATGCTGAGGTGTTGCTGCGCAACCAGAAGAAAGTACACAACCACATCGGCACCATTCACGCTATTGCCATGTGTAACGCGGCTGAGCTGGTTGGCGGCACCATGACTGATGTCTCCATACCCAAAGGAGCTCGCTGGATTCCACAGGCCATGAACGTGCAGTATTTGGCTAAGGCGAAAACCGATTTGCGTGTTGTGGCAGATGGAGAGGGCATTGATTTCAGCCAGCCCGGCGAAATCATCGTGCCCGTGGCCGCTTATGACAGCGAGGGCACCAAGTGCTTTACTGCAGACATCACGATGAATGTGAAGCACTGATCGAGTTGATCCCCTCTCGCCGGCTGCGTTAAGGTGAGGGGGTTGGCATCTATCCTGTTGCACTTAGAAGCGATAGTTTGCCCCAATAGTCAGCCGAAGCAGCTCCCAGTTCGCTTCGTTCAGTGGTGAGACAATATTAGTGCCGTCCGAGAAGAAGATCATATCGGTACCCTCTTCACCTTTCAGCATCTCGTAATCTACGCCCAACATTAGCGAAAGCAATTGGTACACCGGGTAGCGGTATTGGACTTGCGCTAACAGGCCATACTGGTCTTCTATACTGTGACGAAAGCTAACAGGATGCGCCAAATCCGTTCGTAGGTTCCAGTTCGCCACCGCATCATAGCTGGTGAAATGGTACTCAAATCTCAATGAGAGGTCGTGCAGCTTCGAAAAGGAGATGACCGCTTCACCACCGACCCATCCGCCCGTCCATTCCGCCTCATAACTACTATTGAGCCCATCAAAAGGACCTAAAGCGCCCGAGGCGGGAGGCTCCGATACAATTTGAACGCCATTGGTTACTTGCGTATTCTGCTCTGAATAGGCATAGCCTACCATTGGCGATAGCGTCAGATACTGGTTTAAAGGGAATTCATAACCCAGCGCCAGTGAGAGTCTCCGCAGGTCATCACCAGAAAGTTCGGACTGCGAGAGACTGAACAGGTCGCCTCTATTATCCGCGTTCCAGTCTCTGTCTTCGCTGTTACCGTCCTCAACAAAACCGATCCACCCTTTGACCTCACCAAACCAGTGATCGAGTGGCCCGCTATCGATCGTCAGTCGGGTGCCTGCTTCGACTACAATGGCCTGATCAGCGTCGTAGATCAGTTCTGACAACACATTCGGACTACCGTCTGTGTCAGCAATATTCCAATCGAGCTGGCCAGTACCATAGCCCACATTCACAAATACATCGAGGTGTCCATCATACAGCGGTGCAACACCGTACCCATCCTGGCCGTAACTACCCCCGGCATTGAGTAATAAGAGAGATAACACCATACGAGCTAACAAATGGGGGGACGTTATCCTACGTCTTTCGTTCTGATATTCGCCCACGAAATCCTCCGTTGGGAATTATTCATTTTTATTGGCGTGTATTTATGTATAGACCACAAACAAACAAAAAAAAAGCGGGGAAATTCTCCCCGCTCAAGTATGCTAATCAATACTCTCTAAGTGTTGAGTTTAATCGTCAGAAGGCACCTCACCACCCACAAATACCGGTGCGGCATCGACTTCAGGTACATCGCCCAACTCATCGAGATAAACGGTAACGCTGCTAGGAACCGGTGCTGCAGGCTCATTAACAACCAGCGCGCCACAACCGTCAGTGTCTTGATTCATCTTACGCTCAATATCCAGCGCTTTAACCACATACTCGTTATTTGGACCAATCAGCGAACCATCATTCAGGTTAAACAAGGGGTACCAGCGACCTTGCTGTTCATTACCTACCTGCTTATGAGGAATGCCGTGCAAATTACCTGGGCCATTGTAGTGGAGCATAAAGGTTTGCGTTCCAACCTCGGCAAAGCTGGTAGCCGAGCCATCACGATGATTTGCTTCACTGTGGGTATAGGTAAACTCGATAGGTTTGTCGAAGCTAACCACATTGTTCAGTGAATCCTTCAGCATGGTAGATTTGTTCCAGTCGTTTGGACCGGTCTCCCAGACATAGAAGGTACTGACCAGGCTAGAATCATAGACCTGATAGGGGTCAGACAAGGTATCCGCAACAGCCTGGGTTACCATAGGGCCACTCTGAATCCCCCAGCCATTTGGAGACTGCTCTGATACGCCATCAGGGAATGATACCGGTGTGCTGCCAGATGTCAGCGTCATGGCGTTGCTACCCGTATTGCTGATGCTGTAGCTATAGGTATCGAAGTCATTGGCTGTGGCCTCAAATCCGCCATCGAACGAGTTCAGATCATTGGCAGTGAGGCCCGCTTTGACACAGCGGTCGGCACAAACCAGATTTAAGGTGCCACTGGTAAACTCATCTTCAGAGCCATTCATGAAGGTCTCTTTGTAGAAGGTGAGAGAGTTCGCACCATTCTTATACTGAACCCCGCCGCCTAGTTGATCGGAGTGCATAAACAGTGGATGTCCATCCTGCAGAACAATCGCCACTGGCGTATCCAATGGGGTCTGCTGTGGCCCTTGTTCGCCCCATTGCATGCCAGCAACCTTCTTGAAACTGCCATCTTGATACCTGACAACCCATTGCTGATAGTTGTTATTCTGACCTAACAGCTCATCCCAGTAGTAGAAATCAATACCGGCTGCATCCGCAAGAGGTAATGTCTCTATCTCCTTCTTAATCAGACGACCTTCGGTTTTAACCACGGTATAACTTGCTGCGGTCCCACCATCGCCATGGGTTTCACGAACGACCGTATCTCCGCTTGATAGTGCGCCTTCCTGCTCAGTCCAGATTCCAAAATAGCCGGCATATCCAAAGGAGTCTTCATTACCATCATTGTTACTGTCATAACGAATCGGGAAGCCACCATTCAACTGGACTTCGGCACCGGTCGCCTGGTCAAAGACCCCATAACGCCAAACGGCTTCTTTAAAGTCATCTTTGGCAAGACAGGTGCCTGAACTATTACTGCCACCGTTTCTAAAGGGCAGGTCGTTTAACGTACTAGCCTGTTGCAACAACACGTTGTTGGTGTTGAAAGAGACCGCAAAGGCCATATTACCACCACCAAAGCCGCCGGTGTGCTCTACTGCGGTTAATGCAACTCCGTCTGTCTGGTCATTTCTCATTACCACGCTGCCCCGCGACAGGTAGGAGGCTTGCTGGCCCTGCTCTTCATGCTCACCATAGTCGTACAGGGTGAAACCAATAAATCCATCCAGTGTTTCTACCGTGGCTAACTCACCGTAGCCAACTGCAGCACCGTCTGGATTTGCGGGGTCTTTCATCTCCCAGTTCAACACAAACGAACCAAAGGGATCTGTATCGGTGGCACCCGATTTAATAACACCTTTCATTTTTAACAACGTGGCATCGCCTCCACCCACATCCATTTCAGGAACCCAGGCATGGACGATGACATTACCGGTTGCGGTGTCTTGTTCCGCTTTAACCACCGCCTCAACATAATTCTTGGCACTGCCGCTGGCTGAAGACTGGCCACCTGACTGAGTAGAGCTGTCAGCTTCGCCCGCTTCACACTCATCCATATCGATAAGTACGGTATAGGCATCATCTCCAATTTTCTCATCGGCATTCATCTGGTCGGTAAAGCAGAGGATAGTGTTGACCAATTCAACCGGCTGTAATGCCTCCATCCATGTGTGGATATTCTGCTCGGCATTATCATATTCGGTACCCGAGTCACTAAACGCTCTTGCGATACTCATACTTCTGGCAGTGTTCAAGGAGTGATTCAACTGAGCCGAATTGTTCGTGCTCTCACCACTGGCGACAATTTCAAGTTGCTCTGGCAACTGGTAAGAGGATGCGGTAGAACCCGATGTAGTGGTCGTTGTGGCCGCGGGTGTAGAACTGCCTCCACCACCGCACGCGGTTAGCAAGGCACTTGAAATGGCAAGAGTAAGTAGTTTTGGCGTAAATATTTGTTTGGTTGCTTTCATCTTCGCGATTCCCCCGAATCATAAACTTGTCGATGGCAAGACCTAAAACGTAAAGCGTTGTGCTCGGAGCTAAATGTAAAACCCAATTTTGCATTTGTCGCTGTCGGAAAATGATCACTTTGTACGTTTGTCTTACAACAAGAGC
>JBFKTM010000170.1:0-6518 GCA_041636295.1 Oleiphilaceae bacterium | reverse complement strand
TACAATTCTAGAAGGGCTAGTCGACTAGAAAACTAGCCGACTAGAAAACTCACCCTATCTTACAATAGAGACGTTTTCGGCCTGAAGACCTTTATCGCCCTGAGTTACGTTAAAACGAACCTGCTGTCCCTGACGTAAGGAACGACGTCCACGGCCTCGAATTGAACGGAAGTGAACAAACACATCGTCGCCTGAGTCACGCGTAATAAAGCCAAAGCCCTTGTTAACGTTAAACCACTTTACCGTGCCCTGCTCATTACCTTCTGGAGTATCATCGTCATCATCACTGTAAGATGTTCCAGAGGTTAACGTACCTAATGCGGCAACGGCACCAAAAGCAATGCCCGTAATGATATAAACGGAAATACCTGCCTTACTTCCCAAAAAGCCGGTAAGTTTACCCATTGCCGTGGTCGCTTCTACACCCGCAAACATAACGGCATCACCCGCTACAGCAAGAACCAGAAAACCCAAAACAAATGGGGTAGGAATAGCGAAGATAAGTCCGGTCACAATCGCTTTTACAGCTTGGTTATTCATGTAATGTATCTCAATATAAATTTTATAATATGTAACATTATCCCGACTATCGTCATGCTTCAGCAACTTAA
Organism: Oleiphilaceae bacterium; assembly: GCA_041636295.1. Classification (GTDB taxonomy): domain Bacteria; phylum Pseudomonadota; class Gammaproteobacteria; order Pseudomonadales; family Oleiphilaceae; genus Alkalimarinus. The sequence goes on along the minus strand of JBFKTM010000170.1, from coordinate 5,907 downwards.
TGATCACGAAACAAAATTCAACTCAGCCAGGTACCTTTGTATTGCCCGCATTCTCACACCGAATATCAAACTCATAAACCATTCAATGGCCAGTTACCACCCGCTACTATGGTGGTGCCATTAAAAAAAGTTAGCCATCCAGATTAAACAGAGTTAAATTGCGGACGATGAGCCTCAAAAGATTAGTGTTTGGAATTGCTTTTTAATAAAGAATTATGGCTATGCCATCTATGAATTAAGCAGCGCTTCCTTATAATTATGTTGGCTCACAGGAACAATGATAGCAAAAAAATAAATTTGATGTTTGAAATTTAAACACATGTCGTCGTAAACCTGATCGCCCTCCATAAATTGATGAAACCCACGTATGAATATAGAAGAACGCCTTATCGAGCTAGAGACCAGAGCCGCTTTTCAAGATGACCTGGTACAAACGCTCAATAGCCTGGTCGCAAAACAGGCCCTGGAGATCGACAAGCTCTGGCAAGCTAATCGCATGTTGAAAAATCAGCTAGACTCAGTTCATGCAACGATCAAAGATGCGAGTGACGAGGCTCCGCCACCGCATTACTAACACCCGAGTGCAGAAACAAACAATCGGTGGACCTACCAGATCGACCGATGGTTTTAGTCATGACTTAAACCATCGAATGAACTGGTGATCAATATCAGGCCAATTGCGGTAGCTGCACCGAATTATCACTAGCTGTTGCTACAAACGCATCACCTTTAACGAGTAGATAAATAGATTTCAGTTCCGTTCGCTGTTCAATGGATGCCAGTATAAGACGTGATATTTTAGGCATAATATGCCGATTAACGACTTTATCAATATGCCGGGCTCCTGCCTCGACGACGCTGCAGCGTCTGGATATCGCACTGAACACGGCCCCATCAATATCCAGTTGAATCCCCTGACTTAGTAGTCGCTGAGCCAATTTCCTGAGTTTAATTTCAACCAACAATTCCATGATATGCTGCAATAACGGTCGATAGATCAATACCTCCATTCTTGCCAATAGTGCAGGTTTGAAAAAGTGATTGAGGCTCGGTCTGATCTGCGCCATCAGCGCATCGTCAGTAACCCCTTCTATTGGCTCTGCCTCTACCGCATCTTCATTGAGGCAGAGAGTTTCTATCTGGTCTGAGGCCAGGTTGCTGGTCATCACAATAACGGTGTTCCTGAAATCAATCAGTCGACCTTGACCATCATTCATTGTGCCCTTATCGAATACCTGATAGAACAGATTCAGTACATTGGGGTCGGCTTTTTCCACTTCATCCAGTAATACAACAGAGAATGGTTTCTGCCGCACCGCCTCGGTCAGCACGCCACCCTCACCATATCCAACATAACCCGGCGGTGAACCAATTAGGCGGGAGATGGTGTGTTTCTCCTGAAACTCAGACATATTAATGGTAGTAAGATACGCCTCTCCTCCAAACAGTGTGTCAGCAATAGTTAATGCCGTTTCGGTCTTGCCAACACCACTGGGGCCTACGAGTAGAAACACACCCAACGGTTTTTCAGGGTCGTTAAGCCCTACACGTGCCTGGCAGAGCAGTTCACCTATTCGGCTAATGGCACGCTCCTGCCCTTTAACTCGTTGACTTAATTCGATCGACAGTGCACTCAGCTTTTGCGCCTCATCCATGAGCATTTTCCCCGCAGGGATTCCGGTCCAACTGGATAAAACTTCACTGATTTGCTGCGCTGTCACTTCATAGTGTAACAACGGCGACTCTCCTTGGATCTCCTCAAGCTCTGTTCTTAAACGTTTTAACTGGTCGAGCAACTCTCGCTGTGAAGCATTCAAGGGCATCTCTAATTGCGGGGAACTATCGCCTCCTTCTGGATTGCAAACGGCTATTGCAGCACGGGTTTCAAGCAATGCGTCGATAATGGTTCGTTCCTGATGCCAGATAGACTCTACCGCGACCAGTTGCAGCTTGAGATCATCGATATGCTGCAAGATTGCATCGATCTCACTGTCTACCTGACCATCGACCGCCGCATCGTTGGTTAGTGGATAACCACTATTTAGCTGATCACGAGTTAACGCGTCTGCCTTACGGTGAGCCGCCTCTATTTTAAGTTCAATGTTTTCAATCGCAACGGGTTTACCAGCCAGCCCGGCTTTTACTCTGGCACAGGCGGTATCAAGCAGATCAATCGCTTTGTCAGGCAGTTGGCGGCCTACCAAATAACGGCCAGACAGTGTTGATGCAGCCACAAGCGCTTCATCGCGAATATAAACACCGTGCTGCTTCTCATAACGACTTCGCAAACCGCGCAGTAAAACAATCGCCTGCTCAATGCTGGGCTCGCCCACTTTTACTGACTGAAAGCGCCTTACCAAGGCCGGGTCTTTTTCAATATACCGTTTATATTCCACCCAAGTGGTAGCAGCAATTGTGCGTAACTCGCCCCTAGCCAAGGCGGGTTTAAGCAGATTAGCAACATCACCCGCCCCTTCATTTGCTCCAGCCCCTACCATCAAGTGTGCCTCGTCTATAAACAGGATGACCGGCCTTATCGAGCACTGTATTGCGGAAATCAATTCGGCAACACGTCTTTCAAACTCACCTTTAACACTGGCACCAGCCTGTAACGCGGCCAAATCAAGTAGTCGTAAATCAACGTTGAGTAACTCTTCGGGTACTTCCCCTTTAACTATTTTCTGAGCCAGCCCCTCGACTACCGCCGTTTTTCCTACGCCCGCCTCGCCTAATAAAATGGGATTATTCTTTCGTCGTCGGCAGAGTATGTCGATGGTTTGACGTATCTCTTGGTCTCGCCCAATCACCGGGTCGATAGCCTGCTTTTCCGCCTGATCGGTCAAGCTGGTCGAAACCCTCTCCAGTATTTCCATGTCACGTTGCTGTAAATCACCTGTATCCCGTCCTGTCTCTACATTGCTATGCCGAGCGCTGTTTTCCATTACTACCTGATGACGACCGATAAGCAATGCTTTAAGTTGCTCTTGAGACACCTTAACCAACTGTTTCACATAACGCCGTTGGCCATAACGCACCTGATTTCGTAGTAGCGACAGAATAATCGCACCAGCCGATAGCTGGGAGATCGAAAGCTCCAGCGAACTGACTAACCAGGCATTCTGTAACGTCTGTAATAGCAGCTCGGAAAACACCGGCTTAGTCGATAGGCTGGTTCGGGTATCTTGCTCAAAGTGCAGGTCGGCTCGGAACAGGCTAATATCAATATCAAATTGCGTCAGTATATCAACCAGTTCATTGGACTGGTTTAACAGTGTTAATAGCAGGTCTTCGAGAGAAATTTCGATACCGTGGCGCTCCACACAGGCAAAAGCCGCAGCCTCCATTGCCTGTTTAGTATCCGCGTCCAGTGTATTAATCAGTTTTTCCAGTTCCATTGGCATTACTCCATCATTCCTTAATGTTAATAGTGGTCACCGGTGCGCGCCCTCAATGATCACGCAACAATCACACGATAATTTCCGCTGCTGCGCCGCTGCCAAGCCCACTCCTCACTCCCAATACAAGACTACGACTCCCCAGACATTCATCATGCCCTGCCGTTTCCGCGACCCGGGTCTTGATGACATAGGTAGTAGGGGAATCAAGCATTAACTCGATAAGCTCTCGTGCCATTTCATTATTTTTTTTGCCTGGGAGCCATTCGGCTTGCTGGTCAGCCTTCTCCAAGGTTATCCAGACCGTAATTCCGCTGGCATCGGCAACCTGCTCTCCTAATACTAATGTGTCAGCCAGTACCGCATTTGTAACACCTAACTGATTTAACTGATCCACCGGTATTTCAATGTGACGACAACTCAACGAAGAAATCTCAACCGATACCACGCTGAAAAGCTGATTTAACGCCTGTGACAGCGCTTCAACAGAGCCTTTACCGCCGATCAGTAGCCCTGCAATATTGATCAAGTCCGGGAAACCCAGGTGCTTTAAAGCGCTTAGCTGCGCCTTATCCAGCCCCATTAGTGCAAGGAGTGCAGCAGAAAACTGATCTTCATTATCATGGGAATACTGCTGTGGAAACCGGTATTTACACCAGGCTTCATAGAACAGTGACGTCGCCTGATGGTTGAAGAGGTCATAAAATTTTCTCACTTCACGATTATCGTCGTCATTGCCAATGACTCGCTCAGTGTAGAAAGTCGGCAACGGTGAAGTCGTACCATACAACCCCATAAAGCTGACATCGATAGTAAAGGTGGACTGTTTCGGGCAATGCTTCAGTTCGGTCACCTCACTGGCAGGGTGCGCCAAACTGGGTGTCGCTGCATAGCGAATATCAGCAGGTACAACACCTAACGCCTGTAAATGCTGGCGCAGTGCAACAAAGCTATAGCTCTTTGGCGACGCTACCAAAGGCTTGCTAACTATAGTTGACAATCCCCAACCCTCGCAGCCCACTGCATTACATCACCTTCCGGTCGCGTATTGATCGTTAGCCGTTGAAAACTGTTAACAGACGCCTCCCGGCTAAAGAACTGATTAAGCATTTCGCCGAACAGATAGATATCCCCCAATCCGGCAAACTTTTCACTATTCACCACCAATACAACCTCACTCCCTCTTACCGGTATACCTTTAAACAGCCGAATAGCTGGCGTCACGGTAAGCGATTCCAGCCCCTCCAGTTTAAGTTTGGTGGCTAATTGTTGCTGCTTATCGAATAATCCGCGTACATCAAAATGCCCAATCAAAGACTTGAGCGAGTCCAGGTCTTTGATCTTATGGATATTCAATCGAGAAAGCGAGATGAGCCGCCAGAGCCAATTCAGTCGAGTAACCGGAGAGTAAGAAGGGGTTATGGCAGAAATATTCCTACACTGAAGATATTCCGGAATCGTCGAGGTCGCAACACAAACATCACCTACATTCAGCAAGCTCGGTAAATGACGATTGCTGCAGGTTACTTGCCCACTGATCGTTTCAGGCTGAGAGCTGCTCTCATAAGCCCTCACATCCCCTTGCTTAATTTCATGGGTGCTAACTTTACGCTGAGTCACGGCTACAAAGGTGATATAGGTCTCCAGCCCCTTGCCGCTAACCGGTGATCGTTGCTGAGCCCAAAATGCGGTTTGTGTACCACTGGATGAAACGACACTGTCACTACTTTTACTACTTTCACTACTGGCACCGAACGTCTCAAATCGCGGATACTCGGTTAATGTTCGAGTGTCAGGACTCCAACCTTCCAGCTTGTCAATATTCAGAATTTCATAATGGTCTGGAGTAGACGCCTCTACCGCCGCTCGATGCTCCACACGACGACGATCTCGCAAAAATGGCCTAAGAGCCATCTGAAACTGATTGATTGCCGGGGTACAGAATAGTCGGATATTCTCTGTGCGTGGACTATTGTTGGGTATCAACATGTGATCCAGCACAAACTCAAGGTGCAACGCCTCAGGTGGTTCGCCCCCTACCCATTCATCAACTAACGTCTCTCCGGCCGCGTCATTTGAGTCAATATATGGCTTTAGTAATCTATTCAGGCCATGCAGATCCAGATAGAGAAACTTCTCGGGGAAACAAAAGTATTCAAATAACAGGCGGTGCCCGGATAACTGAGCATTTAACGATGGCAGCAATACCTCACTAGAGTCTATCCCTCCGGGCTGCATTGAGGAAGCCGGCAGAGTACCCAGTTTGATCCGCTCCCCGTCACGACTCCCCCAAATATCAATCTGAGTCAATTTCTGCCGTAATAGGTAATACCACAAACTGGTTTTAGAAAAAGCGCCATGCAAATGCAGCCGAAGTCGATCGTCCTTGATAGACGCAAGATTTCCTTGCTGAAATAGCTGAAGGTTCATACAGATGATCGAACGGCCGTTAAGATCACGCGTGTTGACAGACTCGACTCGTAGTGGATACAAATCAACATCAAATGCCGTC
>JBFKTM010000169.1:0-6521 GCA_041636295.1 Oleiphilaceae bacterium | reverse complement strand
GTTTAAGTGCATAGAAGATATAAAAGTCGGCAATGCCGGTGTGATTAAGTCATTTGGCCTGGTTATTATTCACTTCAACCGTTTTCACGAAATCAATAAGACGCTAGGCAAACGGAATGGTGACCTGTTGCTTATTCAGGCATCGGATCGTCTGGCCAACGAAGCGGGTCGTATGGATCATGTGTTACCCATTGATCAGACCAATGACTACTTTCACTTTTTGTCAGTACTTGATGGTGTAAGCTTTGCCGTACTTGTCGAAATGAGTGAAGATACCCATGCGCCAAATATTGTCGCCGAGAAACTGTTGGACGTAATGAACCAGCCCATTGAGCATGAAGGGATGCTCATTGATATGGATGCGATAGCAGGTATTGCACTGTTTCCTGTGCACGGTGATGAGTTAGATTCTTTGGTTCAGCACGCCACCATCGCACTTGAGCACTCGAAAAAAACGTCGCATAAAATTTCAACCTACTCTCCCGATCTTAACTATTACAGCACTCGACGACTCTCTCTGATGGGGGACCTCACCAAAGCCATTGAGCAGGATAAGCTGGCACTTTTCTTACAGCCCCAGATCGATCTAACGACCTCCGAGGTGGTTGGTGCGGAGGCGTTGCTGCGATGGAATCACGATACACATGGTTTTGTACGGCCTGATGAGTTTATACCGTTGGCAGAACAGTCGGGGCTGATTCGACCCTTGACCGCCTGGGTTGTTGATAAAGTATTGCAATATGATCGGCAGTTTCAGCAGTTGGGCAATAATATCCGGTTGTCGGTCAACATATCTGCCAAAAATATAGTAGAGACCAACTTTGTAAAAAATACCCTGGACAAGCTACTGGAATATAATGTGGCACCAGAACGAATAGTGTTTGAAGTCACCGAATCAACCATGATGGATAACCCCGACAAAGCGCTGAGTGTACTTAAAAATCTGAGTGAGTTTGGCGTTAAGTTGAGTATTGATGATTTTGGTACGGGGTACTCGTCGCTCTCTTACCTCAACCAGTTGCCGGTGGATGAGTTAAAAATTGATCGCTCTTTTGTCTCCGATATGATTCAAAATCCTCAAAACCAGAAGATAGTGGAGATGACCGTTAAATTAGCCCATACACTGGGGCTGTCAGTCGTTGCTGAAGGGATAGAAAACCAGGAAACCTTGTTAAAACTCAAAACTTTAGGGTGTGACGTAGCGCAGGGGTATCATATCGGCCGCCCCATGCCGGAAGAGGTTTTTATGGCTTGGTTAGGGAAGCAACCCAATAACAAAGTGACCCCGATATCAAAGGCCCGGGAGCGATGAGTCTTGTTGTTTTCGACGTTTGCGTATTCCATCCGGAGCCCAATTAAGGTATAAGGGCGCTATGAAAACCCCGAAAAGAATATTACCTCTAGTAGAAGACGGTTTGGTCGATGAAGTCATTCGTCAGCTGATGAGCGGCAAAGAAGCCACCGTTTATGTCGTACGCTGCGGCTCTGAGATCCGCTGTGCCAAAGTATATAAAGAAGCCAGTAAGCGCAGCTTCAAACAGGCTGTGCAGTACCAGGAAGGCCGCAAGGTACGGAATAGCCGCCGTGCACGCGCCATGGAAAAGGGCTCCAAATTCGGTAGGAACCAGCAGGAAGAAGCCTGGCACAACGCAGAAGTTGATGCTCTTTACCGTTTAGCTGGCGCTGGTGTACGCGTACCACAGCCGTATGGCTGTTTCGATGGCGTGCTACTGATGGAGCTGGTTACCGATGATGATGGCGAGGTCGCACCCCGATTAAATGATGTATCGATGTCAGCAGAACAGGCGCGCGAAGACCATGCCACGGTTATGCGATATGTAATGCTGATGTTGTGTGCCGGGCTGGTTCATGGTGACTTGTCAGAGTTTAACGTGCTGGTAGATGACTACGGACCCGTGATCATCGACCTTCCTCAAGCAGTTGATGCGGCAGCCAATAATCACGCACGATCGATGCTGGAACGTGATGTCAATAATATGACGACTTACTATGCCCAGTATGCCCCCGAGCTGATGAATACTCGTTATGCACAGGAAATGTGGGCACTGTATGAAGAGGGAGAGTTGCACCCAGAAGTAGAGTTAACGGGTTACTTTGAAGAAAACACTCAGGCCGCCGATGTTGATTCGGTGGTACAAGAGATCAAAGCGGCTTTGGCGGAAGAGCAAGCCCGTCAGCAACGTCTGCGTGAGACCGAAGAGCTGGACTGAACCAGCTCTTGCCAGTCTTGGTAGGCTAATAACGCCTACCGTACCTTGCAGTTCCCCCATTCACACTCCACCAGCACGTAAGATTTGTCGGGGCATGAGGCTTCAAATATCTCCAGTGGCCAGTTTGCCTTCAACGTATGGACGACGGCACCGGGGCAAACCGTTCTGATGGCCAGGCGTTCTGCGGTAATGCTACTGCGGGAGTACTTTTTACCTTTTTCAATATCCAGTTCGGCTTGCTGCAGTAACAGGTCTGGCCCGCGGCTCTTTTTCTGTTGCACTAGATTCAGCAGCAGTGAATAGAGCTCTTTATTATCACTCAGGTCTTTGTTTCCATCACGATAATCCAACAGTGCAGCGATACATGCTTCTTCTGACACCCCTTCTTTCAGGGTTTCACTAACCCTGTTTTCGGCCTCATCAACCACGTCAAAAGTGAGCGCCATGGCGTAGCGAGCGCCAGTTTCCTGACGGTTACCGGTAAAATTGATCATATTGTAAGAGAATCCATAATCTGCCGCCTCGACAAAAGCTCCATTACGCTTCCACCACTCCTTTTGGGCTTTCCATGCCTCTTGTTCAGAGGATTTACTCACCTCATTACAGTGCTGCACTAATGTTCTAAGGGTGGCATCATGAACCAGCGCATGAAATATGGCTTGTTCCTGCGGTTTTCTGGCAGGGGACGAACAGGCGACAAGCGCCAACGATAAAAAGACTAGGCTGATTCTCAAAAACACTACGGGCTCCCTGGATGAATTGTTATTTATACGAATAAATTACAAGTGACTATATTTATTAATATTTGGATTATTCAATTGTGGTTTCAATTAAGTCGTTTTAATTGTAGTTGTAAGGAGGGATATGTAAAAGAATAGAATCATGACGCGTTCCAACGTTCACTGGCCCAGCGTATTTGCTCAGCTTTCGTCATAAAGCTCCAGGCCATTAATCGACTCACTTTTTGGCCTTGACTCATTTGAACGACTTCACACTGTTTGGCGCCCAACTGCATGATCAATTTCTTTAGTGGACTGACATTGTCGCCTTTGGAAACCAGGCTGGTAAACCAGCAAACCTGGTCAGCAAATGTCACACTCTCTTTGGCCATTTGTCGTAGAAACGCAATCTCTCCGCCGCTACACCAGAGTTCGGCCTTTTGCCCGCCGAAATTGAGTTTGACCTGACCACCGGGTTTTCTATGCGGCTTGTCTTTATTCAGGTTTTTCCATTTGCGTTCGCTGCCCGCCTGCGCGTCTGCCAATGAGGCATGAAAAGGGGGGTTACAGAGGGTTAGATCAAACCGGTGGTGTACTTTAATTACGCCGTTAAAAATTGCCTGGGCGTCGGTTTGCTGAATCACCTTAACCTGTTTGGTTAAGCTGCGATTGGCTTGTACTATGAGTTTGGCTGCGCTCACTGAAACCGGATCTATGTCACTCCCTAAAAATGACCACCCATAGCTCTGGCTTCCAACAATAGGGTAAATACAGTTGGCCCCTGTGCCGATATCGAGCACCTGTATTTGCTTGCCCGTGGGGGGAGTGCCACGATGGGATCGGGCTAACAGGTCGGCAGCATAATGAATATAGTCGGCTCGTCCGGGAATAGGCGGGCATAAATAGCCTGGGGGGATTTGCCAATGGGTCACGCGATAGTAATGAGCGAGCAGCGCCTGGTTTAAACAGAGCACGGCGTTTTCATTGCTAAAGTCGATGGTGTTATCCCCGTTGGGATTCTGCCGGATAAATCCGCTTAAATCAGGGCAGGCGAGGCATAACTCAGTTAGGTTATACCGGCCCTGGTGTGGATTCCTGGGGTGAAGCACGGCAAGTTTAACGGGCTTTTTGCCTTGTTGTGGAGTCATGCTGTCTTCATTCCCGAATTAAAAACAGCATTTTAACCTGTTCCTGATAGATTGCTAACTCCAGTTAGCTAAACAGTCATGAGCTTAACCATTATGAGTTAAGCTTGGATGGTTTCAACTGGCCGTTATCTTTGTCGAGCCATAGCAGTAGTGTGGGTAACAAGACAAAGTCCAGAATGAGTGCGATAACGACGGTCATTGATACCATGATTCCCATTGATTTATTGACATCCAAAAGCGAGAACGCCAGCGACAAAAATCCCAGTGCGATGGCCACAGTCGTGATAATAAGCGCCGACCCCGTATGCTGGAACGTATAGCGAATGGCTGCTTCGGGAGACAAACTATGATGACGTCGAGCGAATTCATATTTGCTCAACATATGTACGGTGTCATCGACGATAATGCCGATGGCAATACTGAATACCGCAGCCGCTCCAAAGTTTATTTCACCGATTAACAGCCCCCAGATTCCGAACATTACCAGTGGTGGCAAAAGATTGGGAATCATCGAGATGAGCCCATAGCGTAGTGAGCCCAGCATGATAACCAGCGTCAGGGCGATGACCAATACAATCACGATACTGCCTTTGATCATGCTATGCAGGTTGTTGTGCCCCAGGTGTGCAAACATCAGGTTCACACTGGCGCCTTGTGTTGTAATCGCCGGTGCATTTTGTTCTAGCCAGTGTAATGCTTGCTTGTTCAGTTCGATCACCCGATCGGCATTGACCTTGTGTAAAATGATGGAGAGCCGAGAGGCATCCTTGTTAAGGCTGACCTGGTTGGTCAACCCCAAACCGTAGGGGAGGGACAGTTCGTAGAGCAGGGTGTATTGTGCGGCCAAGGCCCTTGAATCGGGTAACTGGTAGGCTTCGGGCTGGTCGCCATGCATATTACGGTTAATCCGTTTCATAATGTCGGTAAAACCATGTACATGCACCACATCAGGCTGTGCTCTTAACCACTGTGAAAATGCCTCGACCTGTTTCAGATAGCTTAAATCATAGACGCCTTCTGGCTGCCCACTATTCAGGCCGTACTCGATTAGAAGGGGGCCTCCCAAATGTTGATCGGAAAAGTCGGCCGCCTGCCAGATAGCCGTTGAGCGATCGAAGTAATCAATATTATCGTCGTTCAGCTCATTGAGCGTACTGAGACTGGCAAAGGCAACTGATATGAGCAATAACGTGCCGAGTACGGCTCGTCGGTTGTTAAAGAGCACATCAAGGTAACGATCGAATCCCAACGGTTTATGCTGATTCACTTTTTTACTGGGGGACAGTTTTGACATAAAGAAAGGCAGCACGCCGATCGAATAAATAAACGCGGCAATAACGCCTATAGCGGTGATGTTACCCAACGATCTGAAAGGTGGGCTTTCATTAAAGTTAAGGCTGAGAAAACCGAGTGCGGTGGTCAGGCTAGTCAGAAAAACAGGACGCAGATTAGTCGCCAAGCTCTGTTTCAACGCGTCGATTCTGTCTATTCCCGAGCGAGCTTGCTTAAAGTAGCTGGTTAGCAGGTGAACGGAATCGGTGACCGCCAAGGTAAGGATAATATTCGGCGCAATAATATTAATATTATTGAGCGGCAGGCCAAGCCAACCGGCAATGCCTAGCGCCGTTAAAATACTCGAGAGAATAATAAAGAGTACGCAGAGTACGGATGTCACGGAGCGGAGCAACAGACCACAGATCACCAGAACGATCAGGAACATGAGTGGCACCATGGTGGCCGAGTCCGCTTCTGCAATTTCGCCAAAGGCATGATTAACCGCACTGACACCGGCAATATGAATCTCCAGATGGGGATTGTCAGCCTGGATATTAGCCGCCAATGCACGAGCTTGAGTCATCATCTCCTGGGTGTTGGTGATGAGTGGCTCGGGAATACGCATCGATACATGAATGGCGGTGCTGTCTGCTGATGGGGAGACAAGGCGGTTAACCAGTGTCTGTTCCTGTGTGGCTATTGATGCCAGACGATTGATCGCCGCCGTATCCAATGGTTCGAGTTCGCCAACAAGATCCTGCACAACCAGCGTGTCGCCGTCGGCGACACTGTGCTGATAGTTGGTGATCGAATCAACCCGTGTGGTGAACGGCAACTGCCAGGCCTTTGAGGTAAATGTTTGCAGCATTTGCAGCGAGGGCTTGGTAAAAAGACTCCCTTCCTCGGAACGTATTAAAAACGTGATATGGTCTGCGCCATCGTACTGTTCTTGAAGCGCCTCATAAGCGTTAAGATAAGGGTCATTTTTATCAAAAAACGCCTTATAGTCCGTAACCAGAACGGTGTTTTTGAGACCGACTGAGCTGATAACAATCAGCAGCAGACTCAAGAGAAAAAGCGGGAGTCGAAAACGGTAGAGGCTGTCTGAAATTTTCTGGTAGGGCATGTTGTTCCACAATTAATTAAAT
>JBFKTM010000168.1:0-6521 GCA_041636295.1 Oleiphilaceae bacterium | reverse complement strand
GATATACCGGTATTTGGTCAACTGTTTACCAGCCAGGAGTTTCAAAAAGGCGAAACCGAACTGGTAATGATGGTAACCGCCCACTTGGCGAAACCTCGTGACACTGAGCTAACCACGTTACCAACGGACTCATTTGTCGAGCCAAGCGATATGGAGTTTTACCTATTGGGGAGGACTATCTATTCCGGTGGCAAGAATGAAGAAAACGTAATGGCAACTGAGCAGGGTGAAGAGCAGGAAAACGCGTTGCCGGCACAAACGGGGGGCGCTGAAAGCACGTTTGGCCACACCATCAACTAATTTGTGCAGATAACCGAGTAAACCGGGAGTACGTCATGAAAATTACCAGAAAGAGTACGTTTAACCTTTGCCAGTTTTCAATCGTCATCGCCACGTTGATCGTCGTACAGGGTTGTTCTTCGCTTGAGTCTTCGGGGGAGATGGGGGCATCTGTCAGAACCATGATCAGTGAACAGATTGATAACCCCAATGCTGTAATGGAAGCCAAAGCAATAGAGGCGAGGGGGTTGGATGGGCAACTGGGAGAGCAGGTTCTGAAAACCTATCGTAAGGATGTTGCCAAACCCGCGACGGTTAACAATGAAATTCATATTAATGTCGGAAGTTGATGCTGCAAGAAGTCGTGCTGCAGGTTTATAGACGCGTTAGTAGATACGTAAATTGAGGCGTTAAGTGCCATGAAAGTAGTAATAGGAGGCCGTGTGATGAGTGTTTTCAATCGATTCTCGCAACAAGGTTCTGTTCTGGTAACGACCGTGGTTGGAATGCTGGCCATCGTTGCGGTGGCAGGGTTAGCGCTGGATACAGGCCATATGTTGCTAAATAAATCGAGACTGCAAAATGCCGTTGATGCAGCAGCCTTGGCCGGTGCCAAAACGTTAGATATGTCTGGGGATGCCAATCAGGCGCGCATCGATGCAGAAAGCGTATTTGCTGCCAATGCTGCCGCAGGAACGGCTAATCGGGAGCTTTTCAATGCTAACCTGCAGCCGCTGGTTGAGTTTGCTGATGTGTTAAACACCGGTGCGTTTTCGGCGGTTGCGGGGGCTGACTCACAATATATCCGGGTGACGGTGGATGACTTCAGTCTGGCGAGCTGGTTAATTCAGGTCATTGGTATTAACTCAAAGAACGTTGCGGCTTCTGCTGTTGCGGGTCCAAGCCCTACCATTCTTAACGCCTGCAATATTGCCCCTATGATGGTTTGCGGTGATGCGAGTGAGACGGCACCTGGCCATTTTGGCTATGAGTTGGGGGCTATTCAGAAACTCAAGACCAGTGCCGGTGGTAGTTCTCAGGTGGGAACCGGTAACTTTCAGCTGATTCGGCTTGGTAACTCCCAAGGGGGCAGTGATATTCGTACCGCCATGGCGGGTGGTTATGAAGGCTGTGTTAATTACGGAGACTCGGTGCAGACTGAACCGGGTAATACGATTGGCCCGGTGGTACAGGGGTTTAACACGCGTTTTGGCAAGTATGTGGGTCCGTTCTCCAGTCAGGATGAGTACTCATCGTCTTATAAACCGGATGTCATCGTCGCTGAAAACCATCAGCCGATTGTCGATACCGATGGTGATGGAACCATAGATACCGATGCGTCAACGCTGGATATCAATTGGGATTCTTATCAGGCCGCACTGGGCGAGCCAGGCATGTTTTCAAATGAGCGTTACTCTCCGGCCCCTTCGGGACCAGGGCATCATGAACGACGTGTAATGGCGGTTCCCATTGGCGATTGTACCGGAACGGTTAACGGACAGGGCTCAGTGCCACTACTTGGCTTTGGTTGTTTTTTCATGCTGCAGTCGGTCAAGCAGCAAGGTAATGACGCCGAAATTTATGGTCAATTTGTTGAAAAGTGCCAGGCAACCGGCACGCCAGGCTCTGCACCGACCAATGCGGCTGGTCCCTATAAGATACAACTCTATAAAGACCCTGAAAATCTGGATGCTTAAAAAGACCTATGTGCGGTGTATTCAAATAGCTATGGTCAATGAGGTGAGAGATGAAACATGTAAACAAGACAAAACAGAAAGGATTAGCCGCAGCAGAATTTGTCATTGTAGTGCCTGTGTTGCTGTTTCTGCTAATGGCCACGGCAGAGTTTGGCAGACTGCTCTACCAATACGAAGTATTGACCAGGGCCACGCGGGATGCCGCACGTTTTGCGGCAGAAGAGGCGGGAACAGGCACGCTGGGGTATATCAATAACAGCAGTGGCGACGCCAGTACGTGGCCTGTGCTGCAGAGCGAAACGGCGAATATCGCCCTGTGTGGATTTCGTGACTGTTCTGGCAAAGCCGCCCATGTTGATGGACTACAGAACAGCGATATTGAAGTGCTGACCAATGATAACTACCACGTAACGGTTAATGTGAATTACCGCTTTGTACCTTTGTTTGGCGACTCGCTATCAACCTTTGGCTTTGGTGCACCGGCATCGCTGGCAATTCCTCTTCAAAGCAGTGTCACGATGAGGGCTTTGTAATGGTTAATCACTTTATTAAGCAGCAGGGCATGACAACGATTGAATTTTCAATTGTAGGCACTGTGTTCTTTATCGTGTTGCTGGGTGTCATTGAGGTGGGCCGACTTCTGTTTACCTGGAGTACCTTGGCGGAAGCGACTCGCCGAGGGGCCAGAGTGGCGGCTGTTTGTCCTCCAAACCACTCGGCAATCCGGCGCATTGCCGTTTTTGAGCGCTTTGATGGCGGTAGCCGTAGTCCCATTATTTCTGGCTTAAGTACCAACAATATTCTGGTCTCTTATCTGGATGAAAATGGAGACCCGGTGGGCGATGTCTCTGTCGAAGCGAACTATTTGAATATCCAATATGTACGTGTAGAGGTCGATGCAGATAACCCCTACCAACATCGTTTATTGATTCCAACGTTTAATCAGACCATCAATGCTCCAAGTTTTGCGGCAACGATTCCGAGAGAAAGTTTGGGGGTGCCACGCCTAGATGCAACGGGAGCCCCGGTTGTTGCAAGCTGCTTTGGATCTCCCACGTAACGGAGGATGTATGAATAATGTAGTTTCTTTTAGCCATGGTGGCCTCAATAGCGAGCTATCGCATATCAGAGGTGGCAATGTGAAGATGACCGGAACAAAGGACATCAATGTTCTAGTGGCTAGTCGCTGTAAAAAGGCGTTGGCTGAGCTGCGTAACCTGGTTGAATACCATGACAATATTACTACCAATACCCGGTTAATTACTAACGGCCACTCTGACCCTTTATATGGATTGGAGACGTTACCTGACCTGCTGGTCTTTAGGATAGGCGAAAATGGTCTACAGGAGTTGGAAGAACTCGCTGCTCGACCCGCTGAGCAAAGACGCCCAATGATTGTTGTCAGTGCTTCCAATGACTGCCAGGTCATGCGTTTGGCTATGCAAGCCGGTGCGCGTGATTTTTTCGCCGAACCAATGCCGGAAGCAGACTTCCAGGCTAGCCTGGAGCGTCTGATTTCGGACTGTTCTACCCCAGTATGCGCGCAGGGCTTAACCGTAGTAATGAATGCCAAAGGGGGATCTGGTGCTTCATTGCTAGCCAGTAATGTGGCTCACATTATGTCTGCGGTTACCCACATGCGGGTCGCATTGGTTGATTTCGATCTGCAGTTTGGTGCTCTGTCTCACTATCTTGATCTTACTCCAGAGCATGGCTTACAGGAAATTTTGTCCGTAGTTGATGAACTGGATGAAACCGCGCTGGATGGCTATATGGGGAAACACAGTAGTGGATTGCGAGTGTTGGGCTCAAACCCTGAATCGGTCATGTTGGCTGATGAGGTACCCGGTGAGCAGCTAATGATGCTGCTGGACCTGCTGGAAAGTGGCTATGAGAAGGTGATTGTTGATCTGCCACGTCAAATAAGTTTGTTGAGTTCATCGGTCATTGAACGTGCCGATAAGTTGGTTCTGGTGGTACAACAGAATATTGCCAATTTGAGGGATGCCTGTCGCTTGCTGTCTATTCTTCGAAACGAATTCGCGATGGACGATTCCAAAATCATTGTGGTGATCAATCGCTATGACGCCGGGGCAGCAATTACTTTAAAAGATATAGAAAACGCCTTGCAGCTCAAGCCTCAGGTCACCATTCCTAACGACTTTAAGCATGTATCGGAGAGCTTGGATAGCGGTATTCCACTGTATGAGTGTGCGAAGAAAGCCGCCATAACCAAATCGTTTATGGGGCTTGAAACATTGTTAGGTGGGCACTCAACGGATCGCAAGCGGGGTCTTTGGTCTCGACTATTCCATAGTTAAGGCGCGCGGGCCTGAAATTCAGGGCCTTGCCGAGGTGTTCCAGCGCAATTATTAAAGATAGGAGATTATCATGACTTTCGGATTTCTTAGAGACAAAAACACGGCGACTCAAGCGTCCCCCACTTCCGCTCACCTAAACAGTGATGATACGGCAACGCTCTCCTCAAAGTTAGCTGCAAGGCGTTCGGCACAGAAAAGCGCGCAAGTCGAAACGGCCGCCGCTGACAACGCTGCTTCTGTGGCGTCCCCGTCCCAAACACATGCCCCAGCTGAGGGGGAAAGCAAAACCAAACCACTCTCGGATCAGTTAAAGGAGTGGAAGCATCAGGTTTATCAGAAACTGCTTAAGGTCATGGATCTAACAATCCTGGAAACCATGGGGGAGCAGGAGGCGAGAGTTCAAATACGGGAGATCTGCCAACGGGTAATTCAGGACGAGGCGATTCCTATTAGCTTGCAGGCCCGTGAACGGATCATCAAATTGGTGGAAGATGAAATCATGGGGCTGGGGCCATTAGAGCCATTATTGGCTGATAAGACGATTTCAGACATTCTGATCAACGGTGCCGATAAGGTCTATGTTGAACGTTTTGGGCGTCTTGAAATGACCGATGTTCGGTTTGATAGCAACGCCCAGTTAACCAATATTATTGACCGAATTGTTTCGGGTGTTGGTCGTCGTATCGACGAATCTTCACCCATGGTTGATGCGCGGCTAAAAGATGGCTCACGGGTTAATGCCATTATTCCGCCACTGGCGATTGATGGCCCGATGGTTTCCATTCGACGTTTCTCTGTCGAGCGTATGACCATGAATAACCTGATCGAGCTTGGCACGGTTACTCCTACGGCTGCCGAGGTGTTAAAGAGCATTGTGTTGGGCAAGCTGAACGTGTTGATTTCAGGTGGTACCGGCTCGGGTAAAACCACGCTGCTGAATATTCTGTCAGGCTATATTCCTGTAACGGAACGGGTCATCACCATTGAAGACTCGGCTGAGCTTCAATTGCAGCAGCCACACGTTGTTCGTTTGGAAACACGCCCCCCCAATATTGAAGGCAAAGGTGAAATTTCACAAAGGGACCTGGTTAGAAACAGTCTGCGAATGAGACCCGAACGTATTGTAATCGGTGAGGTTCGGGGAGGGGAAGCTTTGGATATGCTGCAGGCCATGAATACCGGGCATGAGGGGTCTTTAGCGACGGTGCATGCAAATAATCCGAGAGATGCGTTAAGCCGAATTGAAAATATGGTGTCGATGACCGGTGTTAATTTTCCTTCAAAAGCACTCCGAAGCCAGGTTGCTTCAGCCATCGACGTGGTTGTACAGGTTCAGCGGCAAGAAGATGGGCGTCGCCGTTTGGTGAGTGTTCAGGAAATAAATGGAATGGAGGGCGATATCATTACCATGTCTGAACTATTTACATTTGAGCGCCAAGGACTCGACAAAGAGGGAAATGTGAAGGGGATGTTAAAGGCAACTGGAATTATTCCCGCCTTTCACGAGAACCTGAAGCGAAGAGGCATTGATCTGCCGGTAGAGACCTTTCGAATGAGCCCATTGTAAGTCGTGTGAATTGAGACGGGATTCTGAATATGAATTTCGTTGCTGGATAAGTAGGTGATGATATGTCTGAAGATGTCGTGATTTTTATAGTGATGGTTTTCTCTGCCGTATTTCTGTTGGTGCTTGCTCTGGTGGTCCCGGCTTTTGGCGAAGACCGGCAGAATCGAAAGCGGTTGCAGAAACGGTTAAATGCCGTATCCGGTGTCGCTGACCAACCAGAATTGAACTCGTTATTACGTGAAAAATATCTTAATGAATTATCGCCTACAGAACGTTGGTTAGAGACGCTACCGTTTATGGCCAAAATTGCCAGAATAATCGAGCAGGCAGGGCACCACTTTCCTTCCTATCGACTGGTTTTATTATCGATTTTATTGGCTGGGGTGGGCTTTTTAGTCGGCTGGATGGTGACGCGGCAGCTGCTATTTTCCCTTCCAGTTGCATTGGTTACCGCATTAATACCGATTATTAAAATTTATCGTGATCGCATTATTCGTTTCCAAAAATTTGAAGAACAACTGCCTGAAGCGATCGACTTGATGCGTCGAGCACTGCAAGCCGGCCACCCCTTTAGAGAATCCTTACACCTTGTTGCAGAAGACATGGTCGACCCCATTGCAAAGGAGTTTGAAATTACCTTTGCCGACATCAACTACG
>JBFKTM010000167.1:0-6537 GCA_041636295.1 Oleiphilaceae bacterium | reverse complement strand
CGGTTTGAAAGAGTTTTCTGCCGTTCCAGATCGCATCGACTTGTTCCAAAAAAAGACTAGGTGACTGACTGCTAATAACCTCATTGATATGCCAGATGAAATCGTTACGTGAGGTTGCATTAAACAGGATGAGCGTGGCCTGATTAAATGCGTTGATACGAACCATCGATGCCAGACGTTTTACCTGGTCTTCATTGCGATGTAGATAGTCGGTAATACTTTCAATACCAATCTCTCGTAATTTTTTAAGCTCCTGATACACCGCTGAGTAATCTTCTTCCCAAATAGCGACCTCATTCTTTAAAAACAGATTTTGATATTTGCTCTGCAACTGGTCCCTGGCTGCTTCCGCATCGACCTTAGCCGTTACATCTCTCAACGCAATAACCATCCCGGCAATGGATGGTACCTGTAGCATATTGGCAATACTGCCTTCTACATGCCGGGTGTCCCCCCACTTGTCGATAATCTGCAGTGCAATCGGTAGCGCAACAGACTGTTCATTGATGGCTTGCCGGAGCTGTTGTTCGGTTCTGGCATGATGTTGTGGCAGCACGATCTGACTGAAGGGTTTGCCGGCTATTTCTTCTGGTGTATAGCCCAGTATCTCGGTAATGGCGGGGCTGATGTAGTGACAAAGGCCCTGTTCATTGATGATGAGGGTGATATCGGTCGACTTTTTAATGAGGGTATTGAGGCGCTGTTGTTGGGCCAGCAGGTTTTTAAAGTGATTGGTGGTACCCTGCACTCGCCGGTAAATAGCAACACTAAAGAAAAAGGTAGCGACAACAAAAAGTAGACGACCAAATAGCACCTTGCTATCGGGCAGAAACAGTTGCTGCCATAACGGGCCCACACCCAGTACGAAAGTATCGATCAAGGCACTTAAGAACCAGAAAGCAGCACCTGTCGACAGTGTCCACAGGGCGGCTGGCCAAAAAACAAACGCTGGTGAATCCTTTTCCATGATTGCCATCACTTTAGCCTGCTCCGAGGCAAAGGGGTGAGACCCTTTGTCAGTCCGTTGAGAGGTAAATATCTCCTGAATTCACCTCTGGTGTTAACTTAGTATAGACGGTTAATTTTAGTCTGACTGATTTTTAAACAATTCTGGCAAGCGCCCATTATGCCGCTAGCAACAGCCGTTCGAAATCGGCGGGGGGCATGGGTTTACCGAATTTAAAGCCCTGCAGAATATCGCACCCTTCATTGGTGAGAAACTCCTGTTGCCGCAGAGATTCGACCCCTTCCGCGACGATTTGCAAGCCCAGGCTATGCCCCAATGCAATCACCGCCCGGCAGATCGCTTCATCGTTCGGGTCAGTAGCAATATCCCGCACCAGCATTCGGTCGATCTTGAGTTTGTCGATGGGTAGCCGTTTCAGGTAGGCCAGCGAGGAGTAACCGATGCCAAAATCATCAATAGCGATATGAAAACCGGCATCCCGCAGGGTGTGTAACAGTTGCTTGGATTGGTCGGCATTCTGCATCAGGTAGCTTTCGGTTAGTTCAAAATCGACATTATCAGGTGATATACCGGCTCGCGAGACAATGCACTTTAATTGCTCGATTACCTGAATGCTGAGTTGGCGACCAGAGATGTTGATGGCAATTCTGACCTGGCTGGCACCAATATCATGCCAGTGCTTCAACTGCATACAGGCCTGTTCGGTAATGATGGCACCCAAGTCGTCAATCAGTCCGATCTCTTCGGCCACTTGAATAAAGGTATTGGGTGACGTTATTCCACGGGAGGGGTGATTCCAGCGGGCGAGTGCCTCGACACCAATGATGCTGCCATTAATGGGGTCTATCTGTGGTTGGTAGAACGTGGTCAGTTCATTGTTCAGCAGCGCATGGCGTAGATCCTGCTCCAGGATCAGGTGCTCGTGGGCGCTGTCGGTGAGTGAGGGTTCGTAAAACGAGAATTGGTTTCGCCCCATCGCCTTGGCTTGATACATGGCGGCATCGGCGCAACTCAGCAGGGTCTCTTCATCTCGCCCATCATGGGGGTAGATGGCAATGCCGATACTGCCCATAAGATAAAACTTGTTCTCATAGATACTGAGAGGGTTCTCTAGGGCGCTGAGCAGCTGCGCCGCCAAGTCGGTTACCTGGTCAATAGTCTCAAGTGGATTGAGCAGTATGGCAAATTCGTCCCCCCCTAGTCGTGCTACAGTGAATTCATCACCGACCGTGTTCACAATTCGTTGCGCGACCTTTTTTAACAGAATATCGCCCACTTCGTGGCCATAGGAGTTATTAATATGTTTAAAACGGTCAAGATCAAGCAGCATTAATGCGACCTGCATATCGTGGTGACGAGCCTGGATGATGGCTTGGTTGATCCGGTCACGCAGCAGGTGACGGTTGGGCAACAAAGTGAGCGAGTCACGGTAGGCCGGGTTGGTGAAGTGGTCATGGTGTCGCTCACGCTGCAGTACCATACTGCTTAAATAACTGGAAGTTTTGCTCAGCTGGAACAAAAAATTGGGGGGTGGGTTGTTGCTGAGTCGGAACAGACAGAGTAGTCCGAGCGGTATATCCTGTGCGTCACCAATAACTGAACAGATCACGGAGTGATGGCCGCTGGAGAGGTCTCGCAAGGCTTTTAAGTGAGGGCTGTTCTGTATGTTCTGGATAACGCTGGGGCCATGACTGTTCAGTATCTGGCTCAACCAGGGGGCACTGAAATCAAAATCTAGCTCGCCTACTTCTTCTACCTTAGCGGCAGACAGGCTGGGAGCAGCCCTGAATACGAAACGGTTATGCTCGGTGTCTAATTCAATAATAATGGCCAGGCTGTTTGGTGAGAGGTGCTCCATGGCCAGGCAGATCTGGTTGAGTATTTCATGATAATCCATACTGAACAGCGCTGTTTCGAGAATATCCCGTTGCAGGTGTAGCAGGCTCTCAAGCTGTTGAATTGAAAGGCGCTCTAACTCCCCCTCATCTAAATCTTGTGGCGACATAGTTCAGCCCTCACGTTGTAGAACGCTTTTACTTTTCGGTGATTTCTAATTGGAAAGTATAGTTGAACTCGCGTTGGTCATGTATAAAAAATGAGCAGTTTGGTGAGGATTAAAAGGGGGTGTGATGGTTTCGGTTTTTGATGGTGTTACTAGCTAGTAGTATTTTGAGGGTACTAAAACTTTGCTAGTACTAAAACTTTGCTAGTACTAAAACAAGAAAGGCGTCGCACTCCATGCGACGCCTTTGATTGTTCGGCGCTTCCGTTACCATTCCGTCTGGTGGCCTTATCTTCCCTGGTTACTTCCGTGTCACATCCGTGTCCGTATCCTTCCGAGTAGCTTCCTTAAGCGGTATCCATTCTCGCTGCTTCCCTATGACTCACATAATAGTTGGGTCATCTCAAAAAAAATATAAGAGATCTCTCAAAAGCATGTGCGACATATCCTACAGCTGTAAGCGATTGTCGCGATAATAGGCCACGTCGTGCTGTAATCCGCAGCCTGACTCAGTTTAAGCCTGTGCCTCTTTTGCATGGATCATACTTTCCAGGTGGTAAGAAAGTTGGACCAGTTGCTTGTGGTTGACTTCCCGAAGCAGTTTATCGATCAATTTACGGATGCCTTTTTCCGCCTGGTTAATCCCCATATCCGCTGTTTTTTTACTAATGCCTCCCATTTCTACTTTATTGATGGGGTGGTGGTAGTAGTGAGTGATGCTGAGTTCAACCAGTTCACACAAGGCGTCAATGACATCATCAATATAGGCTTCGGTATTACTCTGTTCGCGTACCTGGGCGATTAATGTCACTGCGCGTTGATGTAATTCGTCGTGCACCCCAAAAACCAGATGGGGCTCGTCTTTTTCGGGGTGTATCCAGAGCATCTGTGCGATATAGCTGCTGAGTTCTTTGAGTTCTGCGTCGTTACGTTTTTTAAAGAATTGTTTGATAACCAGTTGAATCGCACCCATCACAGCCTTGATACCAGTGTCTGCGGTTTTTTTCATCACAGGGTGTAGCGGCACAATTTCGGTAGGACGCTGGTAGTAGTGTGTCAGCCCATGATGAGTGAGCTTAACAACGATATAGGCGGCTTTTTCGTTCAGTTGCTTAGTATCTTTGCCGCAATCTTCCTGAATTTTCTTGACTGTCTCCTGGGCATCCAAATGCAGTTCATCATTAATGGGGAAACCCCATAGCGCGGTTGCTTCAGTCATTGTGTACTCCTGTTACCGGTCACCTGGTTTTGTGTTGCGGCAGTATTCCGCTCAATGGCCTCATGGTCATTGACTCAATTAAGCGACTGCCCGTCGCTTGGGTCAATTACATCGAGTAATAGCATTTTAATGAGATTATTATACAAGTGGTACAAATGTTTTGTATTTGATGATGTCTGCAATTTATTAAAATTTTACATTTGCTTTGTCTATGCGGGTTATTGGATGGGTGGGGAGGGATCAGAGTAGGTAACCTACTCTGATCCCTTGGTTGTTGACCCCTCGGTTGAAGGCTGGGCAATAAGAGATCCGCGAATTATTGGCTCAGAGTTTGTGCCAGCCTTGCTAACTGAATAAATTCACTGCGATAGCCCAGCTGATCGGCCCCCTTCGCCTGTGCCGCCTGGTTAATGACATCACTAAAGTTATAGGTTTGCAGATAAGGGCTTTGCCGTAGCAGCTCCGCAAAGCCGGCAACGGCCGAGGCGAAGCGGAAGCTGTCGCTGGTTTGGTTAAGCTGGCGGGTGATACGCTGTTTATCAATAGGGAACTCAAGCAGTCGGCTGTTTTGCTGATCGGGCAACTTATAGCGAATCTTAAGCAGGCCCAACTCGTTGGTCTTATCACTGTCATTGGTGTTGCCACTGGAATTATCACCGTAGCGCAGTGGGTCATTCCAGGGGCGCTTGGCATCGGCCAGGGTGAGTTCATAGATCGCGGTAACACTATGCCCGGCACCTATCTCTCCGGCATCGACGCTGTCATTGTTGAAATCTTCCCGGTTCAGTCGACGATTTTCGTAACCGAGCAGCCGGTACTCTTTGACCCACTGAGGGTTGAACTCCAGTTGTAGTTTAACGTCGCTGGCAATGGTCTGCAGTGTTGAGCCCATCTCATCCACTAATACCTTCTGTGCTTCCTTCAGGCTGTCGATATAGGCCGCATTGCCATTACCCCGGTTCGATAGTTCCTCCATCAGGTGGTCATTATAGTTGCCTGTACCATACCCCAATACCGAGAGCTGCAGGCCGGTGCGGCGCTTGTTTTCAATATAGTGCTTGAGTTCGTCGACCGAGTGTAGGCCTACATTGAAGTCGCCATCGGTGGCTAGCATGACGCGGTTGATGCCTTGTTTGATATATGCTTGCTGGCCCAGTTGATAGGCCAGTTCGATTCCGGCGCTACCGTGGGTAGAGCCGCCCGCCTGTAGCTGGTCGATCGCCTGTAATATCTTGAAGGTTTCATCCCCGGCGGTAGGCTCCAGTACCACGCGGGCTGACCCGGCATAAACCACTAAAGATATACGGTCATGGTGGCCTAGCTGTTTAGCTAACAAGCGCAGTGACTGTTTCACCAATGGCAATTTATCTGGGGCATTCATGGAGCCTGATACGTCTACCAGAAAGACCAGATTGGCCGGGGGCCGTTCAGCGGCCTCCTCCTGATAGCCTTGTATGCCGATGTGTAGCAGGGTGCGATCACTGTGCCAGGGACTTGGCCCTAACTCATAGTGTGTGGCAAATGGCTGGTCTGGTTGCGCGGGGCTGGGGTAGTGGTAGTTAAAATAATTGATCAGCTCCTCAGTTCTTACCGCATCTACCGGTGGTAGTTGTCCATTATTGAGGAAGCGACGGGTGTTGGCGTAGCTGGCGGTATCAACGTCAATACTGAAGGTGCTGACCGGTGACTCACTGACCAAATTGACGGTGTTTTGCTCAATAACGCGGTACTGCTCATCGGACTCCATGATGGGCGTGGGGGGAATAAAAAGGGGATGCGTCGCCAAGTCTGCAACGCCAGCCGCTTCAGATTCAACGACCCTGCGCATTTTTTCTTTTTTAAGCTGGGCGTGGATGGGGGCAGATTGCTTCGCTTCGGTCTGAGGTGTCGCTGAGGCATCATCTTGGGTGGTCGAGCAGGCGGTGGTGAAGAGCGTGGTTGATAACAGCGTAGTGGCTATCAGTGCAGCGTTTATTCTCTTGTGGTCGTTTAGCTTTCTTTCATGGTGTGAGGGGGTTGTGGTTTTCATCGGGTTATCCTTCATCTAAAGCCGTGTTTGAGCAATTGAGCAATTGAAAGTTGAGAATTGAAAATTGAGAGTGCAGTGAAAGAATAGATCCCCAAGAGGGGTAACAAGAAGGTAATAGTTGATGAAAAATGGTCTTCCTAAAATCATAAAAATATGCTAACAAAAAATTTTGGAGTGAATAGCGAATCACCGCAATTTTGTTCAATATCTGAAATCACCACCGTTTTATAGTAAGCCTCTTTAACGGATAGTGAAGGGGATTATGGTGACGGTATTTATTTCGATGTTTATCTTTGCGCTCATTGGCGCAATTTCGCCTG